>WLKK01000044.1 GCA_009701305.1 Actinomycetota bacterium
CTTGCGCTACTCACTTTGAAGTTAGGGTATTTGTACTCTCTTGGAGAATGCTCGCGCAAGGGGGGTAGCACTTGAATTGGTAATTATTTTCTAAAGTATAAATCGAAGGTTTAGAGAAAAACTCTCAAAGTGTCGGGTTGACTGCGATCTTAAAGGCGTTTTTGTCCGAAATCAGACGATCAAAACCTTTTGTCGTAACATCCGCAAGCGAGATGACATCGGTAAGCAACGGCCCAGTCTCAATTATCTTATTGGCTAACAAACCGACAGCTGCACTCACATCTACATCCCACATATGTGCGGCGGTTCCAACTAAATGTTTCTCACTCAAAATAAATTCAAGTAAGTCGAAACTTTCATCTCCTGGTCTGAATCCAACCAGCACCGCTGTTCCACCAGAACGTAAAATTTTCAATGAAGTTTTTGTCGAGCCTGCAACACCAGAACACTCAAGTACCGAATCAAACTCTTTGTACATCGATATTTCTTTTTCAACCAAAGGATTTAAAACTTCAAAACCCAATTTTCGAGCAACTTCCTGTCGAACTGGATTTGGTTCATAAACAATTACTTTTTGTGCTCCAAATGCGCGGGCAACTTGGGCGCATAAAATTCCAACCGTTCCACTTCCTAAAACAGCGACAGTTGTCCCTGGAACATTAGGAATTTTGTTAACAGCACGTACTGCGACCGCTGTAGGTTCGGCAAAAACTGCTACATCAGCACTCACCCCTGCTGGAACTGGGACGCAACGCTTTGGGTCTGTGATCATAAATTCAGCAAGACCACCATTTGATTGCAATCCAATGACATTTAATTCTGGACAACGACCTTCTTCATGTCGCTGGCACTGATAACAAGTTCCACAACCAATTACGCCATCAGGAATTACCATCGTTCCTGCTGCAAAAGTTCCAGTTGAGTCAGAAACTATAGTTGCCACAAATTCATGTCCCAAAATAATTGGTGACATTCCGGCTGGGATAATTACTGGTCCAAGTAAATACTCTTCCAAATCAGTTCCGCAGATTCCCGTACGATCAATTTTGACTAATGCCATTCCTGGTGGTGCAACTGGTGTCGGAATCTCTTCAACGCGCAAATCTTTTGCTTTGTACCAAAGTGCTGCGCGCATTTATGCCACCGATTCTCTACGGATAATTCGATCTGATTTCAATAACTCTGGATTTAGTAAAACACCATGCCCCGGGTCTCTAGTCACTGAAATTCTTCCGTCTTTAATTGGTGGCATCCCAGTTGTGAAATCGCTATACCAAGTATTTAAGTAGGCTCGAACTGTTTCTTGAATGATTCCATTATTCTGAGAAAGTACTAAGTGAGTACATGCAGCAAGTGAAACTGGGCCGGTGCAATCATGCGGCGCAATAGCTGTTGCATAAGTATCTGCCAATGTCGCAACTTTTCTGGCTTCAGTTAATCCACCAGTCCATTGGGTGTCAATAGTTAAAATATCAACTGCATTTTTCTGCAAAAGTGGAAGCACGCCGCGGCGACCGACTACGGTTTCGCCAGTAGCGATACGCAACCCAGTTGATTCCCGTAAGAAAGAAATCGCATCAATTGCATCTGGACGAATTGGATCTTCAATCCAGTAAGGATTAAATTCGGCGAGTCCATGCATAATCATTTCAACTGGTGTGCGCTGCCACAATCCATGCAACTCAACCATTAGATCCATCTCCATGCCAACTTCATTTCGAATCTTTTCAAAAATCTTCAAAGTCTTTGATAAATCTTCTTGAGAAATATATGCGCCATTAGTGGCTTCAGCCGCAGGATCAAATGGCCAAATTTTCATTCCTTTAATTCCAGAATCAAGCAGTTCTCTCGCTAACTCTGCCGGACGCTCAAAAAACGCGGTCAGGTCCTCCCATTTAGAAGAATCAGCCGTACCTTTTAATCCCCAGTTTTTTGTATGTTGGCTTGTCGTCTTGCGAACATAATCAGGACCAGCGCAAGTGTTGTAAATTTTTATATCATCACGCACTCCACCGCCTAATAAATCTACGACTGGCAGATTTGTTCGCTTACCCCATAGATCCCAAAGTCCAATATCAATTCCACCTAATGTGCGTTGTTCTACGCCGCCACCTTGAAATCCGGCGTAAGGTGTAAGTGCTAAATGTGCAATTTCAGGAAGTGCACTCTTTAAACCCAGTAATATTGGCGCAGCGGAGGCGTGCACATACTCTTCAATCACACTCTGTCCGAAAAAGGTTTCTCCTAAACCCACATTGCCTTGATCATCATGCAACAAAATCCAAAGGATATTTGGGTGATCAAGTGGGCGGATTGTTTCAACTTTAGCGATTTTCACGTGAGCCTTTCTTCAAACTTCTCTCTAATCCTCACACCTGGTTGCATGCAGGAGGGTAATTTCGCTTAAAAACTATTCCAATACTATATGTCTTATGTCAGGAGAGATACTAGTTATTGGAGCGGCAAATACTGACCTGACGACTTATGTAGATCGAATTCCTGAAGGTGGTGAAACCATCCACGGCAATAACTTCACCACCGGCTTTGGTGGCAAAGGCGCAAATCAAGCAGTGGCTGCTAAGCGAGCTGGCGCTACCGTTGCATTGATCGCTGGATTGGGTGCAGATATTTTCGGAGAAAATACCAAATCACATTTGGAAACTGAAGGTATTGATACTTCAGGGATTTTCTACGGGAAACAGCCAAGTGGGGTGGCGCATATTTGGGTTGACGCAAAAGGTGAGAATCGCATCATTATTGTCCCTGGCGCAAACCTTGAACTAACTGAAGAGTTCATAAGTAATGCTGTTCTTAAAAGTGTAAATCTTTCAATTGTCATAGCCCAATGCGAACTTCCACAAGAGTTTGCGATCGCAGCGTTCAAAAGCGCGAAAAAGAAAGGTGCGATCACAATATTAAATCCCGCACCAGCAGTTAAGTTATCGGCAGAATTAATTTCACTTTCGGATTGGATAATTCCAAATCAAATTGAATTTAATTCACTATCCAGTGAAATTCACGGTGGGGATTTAATCGAACAAATAAAAATCTTTCACCCAGATAAAAACCTATTAGTGACTTTGGGATCCGATGGCGCAATCTTGCGAACCAATCAGGGCGAGATAATTAAAGTCACTGCACCAAAAACCGAAGTTATTGATACAACAGGTGCCGGAGATGGCTTTGTCGGAGCATTTGCGGCGGCGCTAAGCGCTGGAAAAGAATTACGGACAGCTTTAGAGTTTGCAATTAAATTTGCCACAAATTCAGTAAGTAAAAAAGGTGCTCAGTCTTCTTATCCAACTGATTTAAAAATCATTTAGCAGAAGCAGCGATCTTCAACCGCAATTCCGGCGAGCGCTTCTTCAATATGCTCTCCGCAACCTTCCCAGGTTGGTTTATTACATTTTGTACAGGTAATTTGCTTGCACATAATTCACGCCTCGCATCTCTAAGGTGATCTCTTCCAGATAATTCTAAAGCCAATCCTAACTTTGCCAGTAATTGGGATAAAAATTAAGTATAAGTGGGTACTCTGTTACTACTTAGATTTAGCCAACTTGCCCAGACCGTGATTTAACAATTTAAGGATCACTTATGCCAGATACCGCCCCTAAAAAAGTATTTACTCACCGTGAAATCTTGGTCATCCTTTCTGGATTGATGACCGGCATGCTGCTCGCTGCTTTGGACCAAACCATCGTTTCAACAGCACTTAAAAGCATTGTCGAGGATTTCAACGGACTCAGCCATTACACGTGGGTAGTTACTGCTTATCTACTAACAAGCACCGCATCTACACCGCTTTACGGGAAAATCTCAGATATTTATGGGCGACGTCCAGTCTTTCAATTCGCTATCGTTACATTCTTGCTCGGTTCATTTTTAGCTGGCGCTTCACAAAATATGACTCAGTTGATTGCAACCCGCGCGCTCCAAGGTCTTGGCGCTGGCGGCTTAATGGCACTTACCTTTGTAATTATTGGCGACATTGTTTCTCCGCGCGAACGTGGTCGTTATCAAGGTTATTTTGGTGCAGTCTGGGGCCTTTCATCAGTTGCTGGACCGCTACTTGGGGGCTTCTTCTCTGATCACAACACAATTCTTGGAATAACCGGATGGCGTTGGATTTTCTACATCAACTTACCATTTGGTATTGCAGCACTACTGATTACATCTGCAGTTTTGCATCTTCCAAAGAGTGATCGCAAACATACAATTGATTATTTCGGTGCACTATTAATTGTTCTATCTGTTTCGGCATTATTACTAGCGATCTCTTACACCGGACCTACTTTTGGATGGACAGAGTCCAGGACTCTGATTTTGTTCATGCTTTTTGTAGTGCTAACAAGCGCATTCATTGTTTGGGAAGGCCGTGCGGTTGAGCCTATTCTTCCGCTTGTTTTATTCAAAAACCACACTTTCTCATTAACATCAATCGTGAGTTTCATTGTCGGTGCAGGAATGTTTGGTGCAATTATTATGTTGCCGCTTTACTTGCAAGTTGTAAAAGGTGATAGTGCAACTTCAGCAGGACTTAAATTGATTCCATTAATGCTCGGAATTGTTTCAATGTCCATATTTAGCGGCAAGCGGATATCTCAAACTGGACATTACAAGATTTATCCAATTGTTGGATTAAGCGTCATGTCAGTCGGATTACTTCTAATGAGCACCTTAACAACTACGACTTCATTCCCAGTGCTTGCTATCTTCGCAATTTTGGTTGGCGCAGGTCTTGGTCTTTCAATGCAAACTATCGTTATCGCATTGCAAAATTCAATTGAAGCGCGGGATATGGGCGTAGGGGTCAGTGCAAATACGTTTTTCCGCTCACTCGGCGGCTCAGTTGGAACTGCAGTTTTTGGCTCCATTCTTGGCGCCAGACTCGCCACTAATTTAAGTTCAGGTTTTACTGATCTTGCTAAGGCAAATCCGCAAGCTGCAGCAGCAATAACTCCACAACAAATCGATGGCTTGAAAGAAAATACTGCTCTAATTTCAACATTACCTCCTGTTGTTAAAGAGACGGTATTAAATGCATTTGTTAATTCATTCCATGTAGTCTTCTTAAGTGCCGCACCAATTCTTGCGTTAGGTGCACTTTTGATGCTCACCTTAAAAGAATTACCGATGCGTCATGCCGGTGAGCAAGCTCCTGCACCAACTCTTGAATAATCTTGAATAATGGTGATCAAAGGATTTGCAAATATTTGGGTTGTTTCACTCGTTTCACCAGATAACTGCTCTCATATTCGCTGATCAAATGCTGATTAGAGGTTATTGACCATCTCCTGTTATCCTTAGCCCAGACGTTGCATCCGCATCGTTACTTTCCCCCAAACGCAAACTTTGCGTTTACTTGCGAGTCTTGGCAGTAATCTGGTTGAAGTCGAACCAATTCGAGACACGTTAGTTGTCTCGAAGGATAAATAATGACCTCATTTTATGATCTTGGTGTTAACCCTGCGCTCGTAAAGCCGCTCAACAATTCCGGCATTCGCGATCCCTTTCCAATTCAAATTGCCACTCTTCCTGATGCCATCGCTGGTCGCGACGTATTGGGCCGTGGACAGACTGGATCTGGCAAAACTCTTGCTTTCGGCTTAGCCCTGCTAACCCGCCTGGCTGGTCGCAGCGCCAAAGCTCGTCACCCACTAGCTCTGATTCTTTCCCCAACTCGTGAATTAGCAATGCAGATCAATGATGCGATCCTGCCTTTGGCACAAGCAGTACAACTTGATTCTCGTTTGATCGCCGGCGGAATGCCATACGGCAACCAACGCCAAGCTTTGCAACGCGGCGTCCCAATTCTTGTTGCTACTCCTGGTCGCTTAAAAGATTTAATGGAACAAGGTGAAGTTCATCTTTCAGATATTGAAATCGTTGTTCTAGATGAAGCTGACTTAATGGCTGACATGGGATTTTTACCAGTAGTTAAAGAATTCTTGGGGAAAATTAAACCCGAAGCTCAAAAACTTCTATTCAGTGCAACACTCGACAAAGATGTTGATTTCTTAGTGCGCAAGTACTTACGAAATCCAGTCACGCATTCAACGCATGAAGCCACTGGATCTGTTTCTTCAATGGAACACCATGTTTTCGTTTTGCAGCCTTCAGATAAAGATCAAGTAACTGCATCTATAGCCGCGCGCGAAGGACGAACAATTTTCTTCGTACGCACCCAGCATGGTGCAGATCGCTTAGCTGATCGCCTTGCACTTAAGGGAATTCCAGTCGGTGCACTTCACGGTGGTAAAACTCAAGCAGTCCGTACCCGCACTCTTGCTGCTTTCAAGTCAGGTGCAACTAAAGTGTTAGTAGCTACAGATGTCGCCGCTCGTGGAATTCACGTTGATGATGTGAGTCTTGTTGTGCATGTTGATGCTCCAACTGATCCAAAAGATTACTTACACCGTGCCGGTCGTACCGCACGAGCAGGCGAATCCGGTGTTGTTGCAACATTAACAACTACAAATCAAAAGGGAATCGTCCGCGATTTAATCGGTCGTGCTGGTGTTCGTCCAAACTTTGTAAACATTCGCCCTAAAGGCAAAGAGTTAATTGAGATCACTGGCGCACAAGAACCAAGCGGAGTGCCATGGGTTGCCCCTGTTACACGTAACTCTGGTTCTTCAAATGCTGGTGGGCCAAACCGCCGCAAAGGTCGTCCCCGTCCGCAAGAACGTCGCAAACGTCCTAGATAAATTTCTCAGTTAATTTTTATTTTGCATCGGGTCGCCTCCGGGATTTGAACCCGGGACCTACGCATTACGAGTGCGTTGCTCTACCCCTGAGCTAAGGCGGTGTGTGTTTTTCAGCGCAAAATTGATTTAAGCGAAAAGTGCAACTTGACGTTGAAAAGTGCACTGCCACTAATCCAGTTTCATCTATGGAACACCATGTTTTTGTTTTACAATCTTCAGACAAAGACCAAGTAAATGCATCTATTGCTTCTCGCGAAGGTCGCACTATTTTCTTCGTCCGTACCCAACACGGAGTTGATCGCTTAGCTGATCGCCTTGCACTTAAGGGGATCCCAGTTCGCGCTTTGCACTGTGGAAAAACTCAAGCAGTTCATAACCGAACTCTTGCACAATTCAAATCTGGTGCAACTAAAGTATTAGTAGCCACAGATGTTGCTGCCCGTGGAATCCACGTTGATGATGTGAGTCACGTTGTGCATGTTGATGCACCGACTGATCCAAAAGATTATTTACACCGGGCTGGACGTACCGTACGTGCTGGTGAATCTGGTGTTGTCGCAACATTAACAACATAATTCATTCAATATATGACAATACGTACTAGTGTATATTTGATTTGTGAGCAAAGTAATTTTAGTTGGAACTATTTCTAATGCTGAAAAGAAGCTTGAAAAAGATCTTTACAAAGTATTAAATAGTTTATATCTTTTTGAAGAAATTGACGTCTTTCTCGTCGAATCAGATTCATCAGACTCGACAATTGCAGTTATTGACAGAATTAGTGAAAAAAATCCAAAATTTCATTATGTGTCACTTGGAAACTTAAAAATTACTATCCCAAATAGGATTGAAAGAATTAGAAAGTGCAGGAATGAATACATAAAGTACATAAGACTTAATTTTCCTACTAAAAAATGGGACTATGTCGTTGTAGCTGATTTAGATGGAATGAATAGCGCTTTAAAGAGCAGTAGCATCTCTAAACTGTTTGCTTCACAACTATCCTGGGATGCTTGTTTCCCAAACCAAAAACACGGATATTACGATCTATATGCATTAAGGGAAGAAACTTGGATGCCAAGAAATTGTTTTACAGACCTTGATTTAATCAAAAGTCAGATTGCAAAAAATACTCTGAAAAGATACAATTTTATAAAACGGATTGAAAGATTAATCGCATTTGATCAGGCACGAAAAATTTCTTTATACGACAAAATGCGCGTTATTTCGAAAAAGACCCATTGGATAAAAGTTGATTCAGCTTTTGGAGGTCTGGGCATATACAAATCAAAATGGTTCCTTACCTATGATTATAGTGGGAGATCTGACAATGACACGTTAGATAGCGAACATGTTGATTTTCACTTAAAATGCAGAGAAGCAGGTGCTGAGTTTTTTATAGTTCCAAGTATGATTAATAGTAACTGGAATGAGTACAATGTAAACAGGTATTTTATAATAAGGCAGTTACGACAATATGTTGCAAACCACAAGAACGTTCAAGCAGTTATCTTCAAACTATTTCGACATGTATAAATGATATTATTAGTCATTAGTTCAGTCAATCTAATAAAACAACCTGTATTTTTTGTATCTTAAGATATGATTTAACAAAAGATATTTAGGAGGATTTGTGATCAAAAATTCAAATTTCTTAATAACTGGCGGGACTGGCTCTTTTGGCAAGACATTACTAATTTATCTTTTGAAAAATGACATTAATAGTGTGGTTTGTTTGAGTCGAGATGAAGATAAGCAACATCTGTTAAAATTACAGTTGAATGATGACAGAGTAAATTTCTTACTTGGTGATGTCAGAGATCCAACCACGATAAGAAACGCGTTACGAAATGTAGATTATGTTTTTCATGCGGCAGCCTTAAAACATGTTCCTGCTTCTGAATTAAATCCAGTTGAATACGTTCGTACTAATGTGATCGGCAGTGAAAATTTATTAAATGCTTTATCTGCATCTTCGGTAAAAAAGGCTATATTCTTGAGCACAGATAAAGCTGTAGCACCCGTTAATGCCATGGGAATGACTAAAGCATTAATGGAAAAATTAGTAAGAGCAAATACGGACTTAGTGCATAAGACTTGTATAACTCGATATGGAAATGTAATCGGTTCAAGAGGATCAGTAATTCCTCAATTTATTGAGACTTTAAGGACTAAAAATGAGATAACGTTAACCAATCCATTAATGACTAGATTTTTGATGTCGCTAAGCGAATCTGTAGAACTTGTATTGCACGCCTTAGAACATGGAGAGTCTGGTGATCTGTTTGTGCAGAAATCACCAGCAGCATCAATTCTTACGATCTACTCTGCTTTGTCTCAATTAATGGGCATAAGCAATCCTAAAGTTGTAACAATTGGAAGTAGACCTGGTGAGAAAATACACGAAACACTTTTAACGTCTGAAGAAAAGTTTTTCTCGTCTAGCACTGATAAATATTTTCAAGTTCCTAGACGTAACTTTATGCAAAATGACGCATCTGTAAATTGGACCGGAAACGATGAAGACTACACTTCTAAAAATACAAAACAATTAAACACAAATGAACTAATTGACCTTTTTTCACGTAACGAGGAAATTTCTCGTTTAATTTTCCGTGGATAGAGTACAAGCTTGGAAAACTTGTCAATCAAATTTTAGTTAAGATACATTTATGGGATGTTAGGTAACACCTGATAGGCCGAATTATCTAAAAATCTTAAGGTTGATTGTTCATATTTTTAGTGACTACTCAATTTTTTTCTATTAAGTTAGTGCATTGCTTAGTTTGCTAAATTCTTCGGGCCGCCTCCGGGATTTGAACCCGGGACCTACGCATTACGAGTGCGTTGCTCTACCCCTGAGCTAAGGCGGCGAGTGTTTTTTCTAAAAAATTAATCTAAGCGGAATGAGCCACTTGGTGTTGAGAAATGAACAGCAACCAATCCTGTTTCGTCATTATTTTCGCTCGGATCAATCCAATCAATTTCAATTCCATCAAATGCACTGGTGAAATCTTCGCCAATCCATTCACGAATGCGATCTGGATCTCCTGCAATTTCTAGCTTGGAAATTTTTGCTATTGCATCAGTTTCAGTTGAAGGATGTTCCTCAGATAGCCACTCGATGAAAAATGGCAACTGACGATCTTCTAAAGTTCCAAGAACTCCAATTTGTTTCCACTTCAGATCAGCTCCACTTGGACGTCGGCGTTGCCCATCAACGCTTTCACGACCCAAACGATTCTCGAAAGTTTTAATATCTTCAACTGACAAAACCCAAGTTAGCCAGCCACCACCATCATTTGCTCTCGAAGTGACAACTTTGCCAAAAGGAGATGCATCAGCTGCTGGATGATCTAGTGGGCAAACTATTTCTAAATAGCGACCACCTTGTAACGCTAGTGTGAAGTTGCGCGTACCGAATCGTGGGTGAATCCCGCCATCTATAAAACCCGAACCTAATCTGGCACCGATTCTTTGAACTTCATCTAACAAGTGGTCATGTGAAGCAACATATGAAAGGTGATCAAGGCGCATGGGTAAATCCTGCCCTATGAGAGAGGGTGGTCATGACCAACTTTTGAGCTCGCTCCGGCATGGGTAAGTTGGGCAGCTAAATTAAAGGCCCAATAAATTTGCCTGTCTATCAAAATCAGGCACTGCCGCGCGAACCTCGGTAAATGAGCCTTTGGCCAAAATCTGCCCTCGGTCAATGTAAATCACCTGATCAGCCGAGCGAACCGTGGCCAACCTATGAGCAATCATCAAAATGGTAGTTCCGCCACGCAAAGATTGAATTGCAGCCGAGACACTGGCCTCAGTTTCAGCATCTAAAGAGCTTGTAGCCTCATCAAGTACTAACAATTTGGGATTGGTAAACATCGCCCTGGCGATGCCGAGGCGTTGGCGTTGGCCACCACTTAACTTAGTCCCACGTTCACCAACTTGGGTATCGGCTTTATTTTCTAGAGATAGAACAAAGGATTCCAAGTGGGCAATTTTAAGCGCGTTATTAATTCGCTCATCCGTCGCAAACTCTTCTGGAAAACCTAGTGCAATATTTTCTCGAACTGTACCAATGGCAATCGCTACATCTTGTGGCACGTAGGCAATCGCACCAGGAGAACCCTCGATTGCATTTGATGGTAATTTTCCAGAGATCGTAATTTTGCCGTTATCAGGAAGCAAAACTCCAAGCAAAAGATCGACTAGTGTGGATTTACCAGCACCGGATGAACCCACAAAAGCAACAAACTCTCCTGGCGATATTTTAAAAGTTGCTTGACTAAGAATTTGAACCTTACTTTCAGGATAAGCAAAAGAGACATCAGTAAAACTTATTGCTGCTGAAAAATCTTCATGGTTTCCAAGCGCTAAAGCTGGATCTGTATCTACCGCAATTGAGAAGCCTTCCACCTCTTTTGCTAAGTTCAAAGTTAAATCAACAGAACCGCTGGCACCTTTGATCTTTAAAAACCCTTGTTGGATTCGCAGAGTCGCCGGCGCCACACGAGTGCCGGCAGTAAGAAAGATCGCGAGGGTGGCTACCGCATGTCTAGCATCTTGCGTGACAAATTGAGTCGCACTAAGTAGAAGTGCGCCAATTACAACGGATGATTCAAGTACATACTTGCTAATATTTGGGATAAAGGAATTTTCAGCCGAAAACTTAGAAAGATCTAACCGGTTTTTCGCAAATTTGCGCGCATAATAAGCGCGGCGATTTCGCACAATTGATTCGCGATAATTGGTTAGCACTTCAATAATCTGTTCGTTTCCACTAATCGAAGTTTCTACAATTGCTTCATTTAATTTTCGCACTCGAGTGCTTGATAAACGATAAAGCAAAAAAGCAATTAGGGTAAAGTAAATAAAACTTCCGATAGCGGTACCAGGATCAACTATTAATAAGCCAACCGCCATTACCAATACCAATGAAAGGTCTGAAGCAAGCATTACTGTTGTACCCAAAATGCCAAGAATTAAAGTCGAAACTCCACCAGTAAGGGCATATAGGGTTTCCTGCGAAGTCCTCTTTTGCATCTGTAAAATGGGTTGAGCAAGCACACGCGATGTTAAATCCCCCGAAATAATCGCCGCCTTGTGCGCCAAGAAAAATAGTGATTTCCGAATAAAGAAAATCGATAGCAAAGTCCGGCCAATAAGAGTCACGCCAGCCGTGGCTCCTAAAATCGCAACCTGAGTTTCAAATGTGTAGCTATCTAGGTGCATAAATTCCAATACCGCGCCCACGCGATTTCCGGTTACTTGCCCCGATACCCCAGTAATCGCCAGGGCCGAAACAACGCCAATAAGAGCAACACCAAAGAGATCCAAACCACTCAAGAAGATCTGAATCGCAACAACTAACCCAAGTTTGCGCCGATCCTTCGGGGCTAATAAACGTAAGGATCGCCCGACCGTTTTTTCACGCATAAAAGATTTGAGCCAGGACATGGGTTAAGGGTACTTAGAGAGTGCAGGTAAGTGCGCCGCCAGGCAATGTGCCCTTCAGTAAATAGGCGTCGACCGCATCGTCAACACAGGCCGACCCTCGCCCGTGACCGGTGTGGCCATC
>WLKK01000045.1 GCA_009701305.1 Actinomycetota bacterium
AAGACCACCATTAGTAATGGCATAAAAAACTCGGCTACTGAATATCTAGAATCCACATAGTTACGCGCAAACTTTCGCGCTGGTCCTTTGTCACGAGTCGGCAATGCTCGTTCTTCACCGCGCATGTATGCACCGCGCAACTCTTCACGTTTCTTTCGCTGCTGTGCTTTAAGTGATTTGCGATCAGCTTTATTAACCGCGGGGGCTAATGATCTGCGTGGGCGCTTTGCTTCCGCTTCGCGACGCGTTGGAGTTGGACGGCCTTTACCTTCATTGCTCTGTGGTTCACTCATAAATTCATCCTATTCTAAATTTCTTTAAGGCAGAGCGAGCATTTGATCTAAAGCTATTTTGGCGTACTTGGCTATCTTTGGGTCAACGGTGATCTGATTTAACAGCCGGCCTTGCACCAAAGATTCCATCACCCAAACTAAGTGCGGCAAATCAATCCGGTTCATCGTTGAGCAATAACAAACAGTCTTATCTAAAAATACTATTTCCTTATCTGGATTATCAGTGGCTAATCTGCGAACAAGATTTAACTCAGTTCCAACCGCCCATTTTGAACCAGCAGGGGATTGGGCAACTGTTTTGATGATTGATTCAGTTGATCCAACTACATCTGCAGCTGAAACAACTTCATACTGACATTCAGGATGAACTAGGACTTTAACTCCTGGAATTCGAGCCCTAACTTCATTTACTGAATCAACTGTGAAACGACCATGCACTGAACAATGCCCACGCCATAAAAGAATTCGCGCTCTCGTGATTTGCGCATCTGTTAACCCACCATTTTCTTTCCATGGGTTCCAAACTGCGCAATCATCTAAAGAAAGACCTAATTGCAAGACTGCGGTGTTACGACCTAAGTGTTGATCAGGAAGAAATAAAACTTTTTCGCCTTTTTCTAATGCCCACGCCATAGCTGTTTTAGCATTAGAAGAAGTACAAACGGTCCCACCATGTTCACCAGTAAATGCTTTTATGGCCGCAGATGAATTCATATATGTAACGGGAATGGTTTGATCTGCGACACCGGCTGCTGTAAGTGCATCCCAGCATTGCGCGACTTGCTCGCTATTTGCCATATCGGCCATAGAACATCCAGCCGCCAAATCCGGCAAAATAACTTTTTGTGAAGCACTCGTTAAAATATCGGCACTTTCTGCCATGAAGTGCACACCACAAAAAATAATGAACTCTGCTTCAGGTCTTGCTGCTGCATCTTTAGCCAGCTTGAAAGAATCACCCATGACATCTGCAAATGCGATTACTTCATCGCGTTGGTAATGGTGGCCAAGAACAAAAGCGCGGCTACCTAATGCTTTGCGCGCTGCACGAGCGCGTTCAACTAAATTTGGGTCACTAACTGCTGGAAGTTCTCCTGGACAGGAGACTCCGCGTTCGCTCGCTAAATCAACTCCACGGCCAAGTAGTAAAAGGTCAGTTATTGATGTAGCCACATGGCAATTCTCTCAGGTTTGCCACTCACCCCGCCACATCAGGGCGCGCGGGAAGGTTTTTGGTGGGTGAGTGGTTCTCTTATATGGCACGATTAGACCAACACGGGAGGTCGTAATGAGCACAACTGAGGTAAACGTTTCAACGGCAGGAATTGGCTTGACTGATGGTGCTGCACTAAAAGTGCGCGCTTTGCTAGACCAAGAGGATCGTAATGACCTCAAATTACGTGTTGCAGTACAACCTGGTGGATGTTCTGGCTTGCGCTACCAACTTTATTTTGATGACCGCGCCCTTGATGGTGACCTCATCAGTGAATTCGGTACAGTCGCTGTAGTTACCGACAAGATGAGTACTCCATATTTAATGGGTGCCACAATTGATTTCGTAGACACAATTGAGAAGCAAGGTTTCACCATCGACAATCCAAATGCCGGTGATTCATGTGCTTGCGGAGATTCCTTTAATTAATCTTTCTGATTTCAGGGAGTACTTCGCGTGAAGATCGCAGTAACCGGATCGGTTGCGACAGATCATTTGATGACATTTCCGGGACGGTTTGCTGACTCAATTGTTGCGGGATCGATTGAAAATATTTCATTATCTTTTTTAGTTGATGAACTTGATGTTCGTCGTGGTGGTGTTGGCGCAAATATAACTTTTGGCATGGGAGTGCTTGGCCTTAATCCAATTTTGATCGGTGCGGTTGGTAGAGATTGGGATGATTACAACTCATGGCTTACTAGACATGGAGTTGATACTTCATCTGTAAAAGTTTCTAAAACCCAATTAACAGCAAGTTTTACAGTGACCACCGATAAAGAGTTAAATCAGATTGCATCGTTTTATCCAGGAGCGATGAGTGAAGCCCGTGATATTGAACTTGGACCAATCCTTGATAAGTACGGGGGAGTTGATCTCGTAGTAATCACTCCAGATAACCCAGATGCAATGGTCCGACATACGGAGGAGTGCCGCCACCGTGGTGTGGATTTTGCGGCTGATCCTTCACAACAATTAGCGCGCTTAGATGGTGAAGTAATTAAAACTTTAATTGATGGAGCAAAGTATTTATTTTTAAATGAGTATGAGATGGCTTTAGCGTTGCAGAAAACTGGTTGGAGCGAAGCGGAAGTTCTGGATCGCGTTGAGATGCGGGTTATCACTAGAGGTTCCAAAGGTGCGCGGATTGATTCGAAAAACTTTGCCCCAATTGACATCTCAGTACCAAAAGAGAATGCCAAAGTTGATCCAACAGGTGTTGGAGATGCTTTCCGGGCCGGTTTTCTGACCGGATTAAGCCACAAGCTTTCATTAGAACGGTGTGGTCAAGTCGGTGCGATGTTGGCGACTTATGTTGTAGAAACAAAAGGCACTCAGGAGTACCGATTCACTACAGCAGAATTTGTATCGCGTTTTGAAACAGCTTATGGTCAAAGCGCTGCTTCAGAATTAGCCGCTATTTTTCAGTAAGTATTAATTAGATTTTGTAATTAAAAAATTATCTGCCGAAATAACTTTAAATTCATTTCCGGTCATTCGAGCCCAAGCGGTTAGATCAGCTGCGGTTGCCGGATCATCTGAAATTAGCAGCACTTCCTGGCCTAACTCAGATTCTTTGATTTTTTTGCTCAACTCAATAATCGGCAGCGGGCATCTCTTGCCACGACAATCCAGCTCAAAAGCCATTTTAATTTTCACGTAACTTTGAAATTATGCCCGGAAGAAGTGCCAACAATTTAGTTATCTCGCCATCTTGCACATCATGATTCAAGTTGATGCGCATATTGCCATGAGTTAACAATCCCATAGCTTTAAGTACATGACTTGGTTCCAAAGCGGATGCCACACAAGCAGAACCTGAGGCAACTGAGAACCCTTCGATTTCAAGTTCGGCTACTAATTGCTCACTTGATACATTTAAGAAGGATAGAGAAATAATATTTGGCAAAGTCGATTCCGCATTTCCGGCGATATCAACATCAGAAATAGTTTGTTTAACATGATTGCGAACCCGTTCAATTAAAGATTTTAACCGAGTCGAGTTTGCGGCTTCATCGGCAATCCAATGTTCAAGTGCACTTGCTGCGGCGAGTGCTAATGGAATTGAAAAGCTATTTGGAGCCCGAGTTGGTCTGGTGTGCGGAAGTGGATTAGACCACCGTGCCCCATTTTTTAGCGCAAATACTCCTACCCCGGAAGGCCCATTCCAAGAACGCGCATCAAAATGCAAAGTTGACCAATACGAAGGCTTTACAAATCTGGCACCGGAAGCAGTTGCATCTATATGTAGGTGCGCATTTTGGGCGACGACCGCTTTAGCGATCGCCTTAATATTTTGAATAACACCGGTCTCGATATTCGCACTTTGGATTGCGACAATTGAATTAGGTTGCAAAGTTTGCGTTAAAAGTTCCAAATCAATCGCTCCATCAATATCTACTGATATCTCAAAAAATTGTTTTGATTTACCCCGCATGCCGATAATTTCAGATCGCTCAGTCGCACCGTATATAAATGGTGAAACCCCGAAGCCGGGCGCCCCCCAAATGGCAATCGGTGAGATCAGTTCTGGCTCGCCCCAAAGTTCAATCTCATCAACTTTAAGGCCCAAAGATTTCGCAATCGATTCTCGTGCTTGATCCAAAAGCGCTTGGGCTTGACGACCTTGGCTCGAGATTTGAGTCGGATCAGCCCATCCCTGGTCAAAGGCATCAAGCAAGATTTGGCGCGCTTTCGGGTGTATGGGGTGTTGCCCCTCATATTTTCCCGCTGTGATGATCCCCACGAGGAGAACGCTACTGCCTGCTGCAAATCATGCGAAGTCGGGCACTATCCTTGCGGAGTGCCTCTTCCAAGCCGAGCAATCAAGCGCAAAACCTTTCGTTTTGCTCCACCTTTATCACCCTTATCACTCCTAGCTATTGGATTCATACTCACAAGTTGCTCAAGTGCAGAGTTACCGGCTTTGGGATTTCCCAGAAATGTAACTGATATCAACGATCGATCACTCAATCTTTGGCAAGGGGCTTGGATCGCAGCTTTTGTTGTCGGCGCATTTACAGTTGGATTAATTTTGTGGGCGGCTTTTAAGTTTCGCCGAATTGATGACGATTTGCCGCCACAGGTTAGCTACCACGTTCCACTTGAACTTGTTTATACCGTAATCCCATTTTTGATTGTGGCAGTACTTTTCTACTTCACAGCTCGCGACGAATCAGCGATTATTAAAATCTCACCATCAACGGTTGCGATGCATGAAATAAAAGTAAATGGGTTTCAATGGTCTTGGCAGTTCTCCTATAAAGATGCTAATGATGCGACTGTGACCGGAACTCCTAAAGCACCACCAACACTTTATGTACCTCAGGGTGAACGTGTTCGTTTAACTTTAACCGCAAGTGATGTAGTACATGGTTTTTGGGTACCAGCATTTATGATGCAAATGCAAAACTTACCTGGGGCACAAAATCAATTCGAATTCACCGCAAATAAATTAGGTTCATATCCAGGCCGTTGTAATATTCTCTGTGGTCGTAATCACTCACAGATGCTCTTTATCGTAAAAGTAGTAACTCCAGTTGAGTACCAAAATTACGTTAACTCTCTGAAGGGGAGTGCGGCATGACCACTTACGCCCAACCAATTGCATTAAATGATGAATCAGCTAACTCTGTTTTGAAACCGGGCAATAAGGGCCGCGCTATTGTCGGTTGGGTGACCACTACTGATCACAAAAGAATTGGTCACCTTTACCTAATAACAACTTTTGCGTGGTTTTTATTTGGTGGATTACTTGCTTTAATTATGCGCGCTGAATTAGCCCGCCCAGGTTTGCAATTTTTAAGTGTTGAGCAGTACAACCAATTATTTACAATGCACGGAACCATTATGTTGCTGATGTTTGCAACACCGCTATTTGTCGGTTTTGCCAATGTAATTATGCCGCTGCAAATTGGTGCTGCTGATGTGGCTTTCCCACGTATGAATATGCTCTCTTATTGGCTCTACATATTTGGCGCATTGATGGCTACAGCTGGTTTTCTCACTCCAGGGGGTGCTGCATCTTTTGGATGGACCGCTTACGCACCACTTTCAAGCACTGAATTTTCACCAGGTCTTGGTAGTGATTTATGGGTTATGGGATTAGCAGTCAGCGGCATCGGCACAATTCTTGGTGGCGTAAATTTCATCACCACAATTCTTTGTATGAGAGCACCAGGCATGACGATGTTTCGGATGCCGATATTTACTTGGAATGTTTTACTCACCTCAGTCCTAGTTCTTTTAGCATTTCCACCTTTCGCTGCAGCCCTTTTAGGTTTAGAAGCTGACCGACGTTTCGGTGCACATATTTTTGACGCCGAAACTGGCGGAGCGATGCTCTGGCAACACCTCTTCTGGTTTTTTGGTCACCCAGAGGTTTATATTTTGGCTCTTCCGTTTTTCGGCATCGTTACTGAGATTTTGCCAGTCTTCAGCCGTAGTCCGGTCTTTGGCTATAAAGGTTTGGTTGCCGCGACAATTGCGATCTCTGCACTTTCAGTTGCAGTTTGGGCTCATCATCTTTATGCAACTGGTCAAGTACTCCTACCGTTTTTCTCCTTTATGACATTTTTAATTGGAGTGCCAACGGGGGTTAAATTCTTCAACTGGATTGGAACAATGTGGGGCGGGTCAGTTTCATTTGATACGCCGATGTTATGGGTACTTGGATTTTTAATTACTTTCTTATTTGGTGGAATTACCGGAATTATCTTGGCCAGCCCTCCACTTGATTTCGCAGTCTCTGCTTCCTACTTCGTTGTAGCGCATTTCCATTATGTGATCTTTGGAACTGTGGTCTTTGCAATGTTCGGGGGATTCTATTTCTGGTGGCCAAAAATGACCGGAAGAATGCTCAATGAACCACTAGGCAAAATCCATTTTTGGACATTATTCTTCGGTTTTCACATTACCTTCTTGATCCAGCACTGGTTGGGAATTGTTGGAATGCCACGTCGATACGCAGATTACTTAGCGACCGATGGATTTACTGGAATGAATATGATTTCAACTGTAGGTGCATTCCTATTGGCTTTCTCTAATATTCCATTCTTTATAAACGTCTGGATTACTCGGAAAGCACCGTTAGTCGGAGTGGATGATCCTTGGGGTTATGGGGGATCACTTGAATGGGCAACTTCATGTCCACCACCACGCCACAACTTCACAAGTATTCCAAGAATCAGAAGCGAGCGTCCGGCTTTTGATTTGCATCATCCTGAAGTTGCGGAAGCGGAAGCGCGCAACGCGGCAAATCATGGTGGGCACAAATGAAGTTTGGTTGGAAGTTCTTTCTAGGAATTGCAGCTTTTTACGCAATTGTTGATCTTATTTACTTCAAATTATCTGGTGAAATAGTTGGTTCGCTAGCGATTTTATTAAGTACTTTACTGGCCCTGTTACTAGGGTTTTATTTTTTGGTTATCGATCGCCGTACCGATGGTTTTTTACCGGAAGATAACCTCGAGGGTGAAATCGCAGATCGTGCTGGAGAGTTAGGATTTTTTAGTCCACATTCATGGTGGCCTTTACTGGTGGGCTTTTTTATGACCCTGGCCGGGTTAGGGGTCTTACTTGGTTGGTGGTTGACAATTATGGCGGTCGCCGGGTTACTGATCAGTATCTTTGGTTTTGTAATGCAGTACCAAAGGGACAAATCCGCACATTAGCCGTGTCGGAAAAATAACGGAGCGCACTATCACTTTTATTTTATAGGGATTGACCTGCGGTTTTAATTGATACATAAAAGGTTTCATCTTGCCTGTGAAAATTCTCAGTTTTTTTGAATTTGAACTAGAACTTTGTCTTTTGTTCCCTCATAATTTTGATGTCAATCCGCCTGTGGAAGGCCTCGAGGTTTCCATTGGAAGTTGGCTCCAAGGGCTAAAAAGCTCATGGATAACTAAATCCCATGGAGGAATAGTTACATGGTAAAACTCGACTCGAACCAATGGAATCTTGTTTACAACATTTTTTCATTTGGTTTAATCTCAATGCTCGCTTGTACTGTCTACACCTTGGTGTCACAGGCGCGAGTACTTCCTAAGTACCGTAATGCCCTAGTTATGTCTTCAATGGTTACCTTCATTGCTGGCTACCACTACTGGAGAATCTTCAACTCATTTGGTGAAGCTTCAACAACGATGTCAGTAAACATTTCTGGCGACGAGGGTTCATTCAACGAGGCATATCGTTATGTTGACTGGCTATTAACAGTGCCACTACTTCTAGTTGAAGTAATTGCTGTTTTGGCTCTTGCAAAGGAAGTTTCTAAGTCACTTATTACTCGACTTGTTCCTGCATCAGCAGCGATGATCGCACTTGGCTACCCAGGCGAGATCTCAAATGATCAGAACACCCAAGTTCTATACGGTGTTCTATCAACCCTTCCATTCCTTTACATCCTCTACGTATTGTTCGTAGAACTTGGAAAGTCATTGGAGCGTCAGCCAGCAGGAGTTGCAGAGACCGTAGGTCGTTTGCGCTTGCTATTGATCGCTACATGGGGCGTTTACCCAGTTTCTTACATCCTAGGTATGGGTGGAGATGCAACTGCACAACAATTCGTTGGTGTCCAGGTTGGTTACACAATCGCTGACATCTTGGCAAAGTGCGTATTCGGTCTAACAATCTTGAAGATCGCTCGCATGAAGTCAATTGCAGAAGGCATGAAGGAAGATCACTAATTAACTGATCGACCTGTAAGCCAGGTAATGTCAAGTAAAGGGTGTCGATGATTCGGCACCCTTTACTTATTCCCTAGACTTAGGAAATGAGAAGTAATTTGATCAACAATTACCGAATGGGTGGGTATTTACTGCTCGCGGTCGGTTTAATTAATTTGCGCTATCAAACTGGGCAAAGCGACGTCCTTAAAAATTCACTTCTTATTGTTGTCCCAGGTGTATTGCTTATAGCGGCGACCTGGATCCCAAGTATTTCTAAGTTATTACTTGGAAAGAGCAGTCAGATTGTCATCGCTGCATTGGGAGTTTTGTTAGTTCTATACGCGGTTATTAATTAGTTTTTAGTTACCAAATGCGCTCCAAAGTAATTACATCATTAACGCTCACTCTTTTTCTGTTTTCTACTACCCATGCGCAGTTCGCAAATTCAGCAACAGCTAAAGCTGGGGGAGTGTGTCCAAAAGAAAAAGCAACAACCTTAATTAAAGGCGTTAATTACAAATGCTCAAAATCTGGGAACAAATTAACTTGGCAAAAGAATCGCAACCGCATGGTCATGCCAGATATGCCAGCTGAACCTGCCGCATCCGCTAAGCCAAGCGCGAGTTCAACGCCTACAGCAACCCCATCCCAATCAGAAAGCACTGGCAAAACTGGAGCTGCACTTACAACTCCTGAGTATCTTCCGAAACCACCTGATGGTGGAAGTGATGAGTACCGCTGCTTTCTTTTAGATCCAAAATTCACTGAAGATACTTTTCTTGCGTCGGTAACGATTACTCCTGGAAACTTAAAAGTTTCTCATCACGGAATTCTTTATCGGTTAGCTGCAACAAGCGTTGCGGCTACTCAGAAACTTGATCAGGAGAGTCAGACGCCTGGCTGGCCGTGTTTTGGTGACATTGGATTACCAGGGACAAGTGCTTTTGCTGGTGCATCAGCGTCAAGCTGGATTACTTTTTGGGCACCTGGCGGCAATTTAAAAGCCTATCCAAACGGAACTGGAATGAAATTTTCGGTCGGAGATCAATTTATTTTGCAATCACATTTTATGGTCATGTCGGGTCATTCTGATCCAGCTGACAAAACCAATTTGGTTACTACCAAGATTGAATACTCAAAAGCTGCTGCCGCCGTAAATGAATTAAAAACAATGTTGATCGCTGCACCTATAGAGGTGGCATGCGGCCCTAAAGAATCCGGTCCCTTATGCAGTCGTGCGGCGGCGTTGAGTGATTTAACAAAGCGAACATCAGAGAAAGCTGCGTTGCAGGAACTAGGTCTGCTATCTATCTGCGGCAAAGATCCACGCAATCCAGTTGCCTTTCCAATTTCAGAGTGCACGCAAAAGATAACTTCTAACCGCAAAATCTATGGATCAACCCCACACATGCATCAATTGGGCACAAAAATTAACATCTGGCTCACCAATGGAAGTACAAAAGTCAAAACAAATCTTTCAGATCGCTCTCCATGGAATTTCGATAACCAAACAACTGATTGGCTGCCTACTCCTATCGATGCAAAAATCGGAGATACCATCTCAATTAGTTGTACGTATGACGTTAATTTACGTTCCCTTTTGCCGATGTATAAGGATTTGTCCCCAAATTATATTGTGTGGGGAGAAGGCACTCGAGATGAAATGTGCTTAGGCATTATTAATTACACTGAATAGCTGAATAGCTGAATAGCTGAATAGCTGAATAGCTGAATAGCTGAATAGATAGACTAGAACAATGCTAGAAAATGACGGATATCGGAAAGCGCGAAATGCGACATTAATAGCATTTTTACTTAATGGGTTTTCGGTAGGTACTTTTATATCTCGAATCCCAGATTTCAAAAATATTCTGAACATTTCAAATAGTTTGCTTGGCACCTCACTTTTCTGCGCTTCAGTTGGGGTGCTGGCGGCTCTCAGACCTACAAGTAAATTAGCCGCGAAATATGGCAGTGGTCCGATAACTAAATACGGATCCTTCATATTGATCCTTGGGGTGCCACTGGTTGGGTTGCTGCTTAGTCTGCAATGGTTTTGGCTTTCATTATTTATTTTCGGATTTGTTTCATCAATACATGATCTCTCGATGAACTCGCACGCATCAGCTTTAGAACACCTTGCTAAGAAACGCGTAATGAGCAAATTTCATGCGATGTGGTCATTAGGTGGCTTAAGCGGGGGAGCGATTGGTGGAGTTTTTGCAAATTTAGGAATCTCGCCACGAATTCATGCTTTTACAATCGGCATAATTATTTTAATAATCTCACTCATAACTAAGGATTGGTTTTTACCAGGGAGCGCAGATCGTCACGAAGTATTCCGTGACCAGAAACCAAATAAACGTCCGCGTAAATTAATCATTTTAGGTTTATTCGGTTTAGGTGGGGCTATCTGTGAAGGTGCGGCAAGTGATTGGGGTGGAGTTTTGGCGCGGGAAACTTTTCACGCTTCGCCATTTGTGGCGACCCTTCCTTATATTTTGTTTTCAGTCATGATGGTCAGTGGCCGGCTATCTGGTGATTGGTTTGCGAATAAATTTGGAATAGCGAAGTTATTGACTTGGTCAGGGGCTTTAGCTGGCGGGGGATTGATTCTCGGGTTAAGTGCCGGAAATGTTTATGGAGTAATAATCGGATGGATTTTGCTCGGCGCAGGCGTGGCGACTGTAATCCCGATGATTATCAGCGTTTGCGGAGAGTTAGCGAATAATGAGTTCTCAGGTCAGATTTCTGCGGCCGAAAGCGTGGCACTGGTAACTGGTGTTGCTTACTTTGGCTTCGTGCTCGGGCCGCCACTTCTGGGTTTTGTTGCCGATCAATTAACTTTACGAATAGCGATGTTCATTCCAGCGATACTGGCTTTGATAATTTCACTTACCGCAAAGCGAGTAGTGGGTACAAAGTAAAGTTCGCGCTAACCCTTATCCTTTAACCATGTCCCTTCTGCACGCTTTAGACCTGATTTCTACCTTCGTCTTCGCGCTTGTGGGAGCGCGTGTAGCCGCTGATAAAGGGTTGGATTATGGCGGCATTGCTTTTGTCGCAGCGATCGCATCGGTATCAGGTGGAACCTTGCGAAATGTTTTATTGGGCGTTCGACCAATTTGGATAGTTGATCCATGGATTATCGCGAGTGTTATCACAGCTGTAGTCATCACACTTGTTTTTCGACGCGTAACACATGTAAGTAAATCACTACTAATAATGGATACTTTTGGTTTAGCTGTGGCAACTATTTCTGGAGCGCAACTTGCATTTGAAATGGATGTCACTTGGTTTGGCGCAATCATGCTTGGTGTAGTAACTGCTGTTACTGGTGGCCTATTACGAGATCTGCTTTGCCAAATAGAACCAGTGTTACTTCACCGCGAAACTATCGGGACCTCGTCTTTGATCGGATCAATTTTCTTTGTTGCATTACATCAATTTGAGATTTCGCAAACAGTTGCGGTTTTTATCGGGGGAGCAGCCGTAGTTATCACAAGATTTGTTTCGATTTACTTCAACCTTCATCTGCCTAAATTCACTAGAAGTTAATTTTTAGGATTTCCCCTATTCCTAAATGAGGAATTTCTCTTGAATTGGTTACAGTTAAGGCATGGCAAATAGACGATCAATAGCCCTCCTGAGTGGGAGTGCCCTTCTAGCCGCGACTGCTCTTTTTGCAGGATCGAGTTCGGCTATTGCGGCCCCAGCAAGTGGTAGTTGCACCGCGGCAGCTGCGCCTAAGGTCAATTGGTCTGGCTGTGACTTAAATGGAGTTGATCTATCAGGGGTCAACCTTTCCGGGGCGAATCTTTCGAGTGCCAATCTTTCTAATGCCATTTTTACCGGAGCAACATTGACAAAGGTGAACTTCGTTAAGACAAACCTCTCAGGTGCAGATTTATCTGGCCTAGATCTTAAGAGTTTGGATTTTGCAGGTGCGAACTTAACAAATGCAAAATTAACAAACGCGAATCTGACGAGTGCGAAATTTAATCAAACATGTAAGAAACTTACTTGCGGCGCTTCGTTCGAGTTACTTTTTGCAAATCTCACTGGCGCCGATATCTCA
>WLKK01000046.1 GCA_009701305.1 Actinomycetota bacterium
ACCATGCCTCCACCGATCGCCAGCAAATCTACTTTTTCGAGTAAATTTGAAATGACACCGATCTTGTCTGCGACTTTGGCTCCGCCCAGCACAACTGCATAAGGTCTTACTGGATCTACCGTTAATTTTTTTAGCACCGCAACTTCTGCCTCGATTAACCTACCTGCAACATTTGGTAGCAAATTTGGCAATTCATAAACAGATGCGTGTTTGCGGTGCACCGCTCCAAATCCATCTCCAACGTATATCTCTCCTAGTTGTGCTAACTGGGTTGCAAAAAGTAATCGCTCTTGTTCTTCCTTACTTGTTTCTTGGGAGAAAAAACGAATATTTTCTAGCATCCGCACTCTATACATTTCTTTTGGGGTAGCGCTTAACTCAACCAAGTCTTTAGCCAACTTAACTGGTTCATTTAATAATTCACTTAATCTATTTGCAACTGGGGCAAGAGAAAATGCTGCTTCAAAACCATTTTTCGGACGTCCTAGATGTGCCAAAATTGTAATTCGGGCGCCAGCATTTAATAGATATTGAATCGTAGGTAGCGATGCCTTAATTCGACCGTCATCTGTAATTACATTTCCATCTAGGGGAACATTTAAATCACAACGCAAAATTACTGATTTGCCTGAGTAATCGAAATCAGCAAGAGTTTTCATTTTCTATAGTTACCTATAATGATTTAGCAACAAAACTTGTGAGATCTACTAGTCGATTTGAATATCCCCACTCATTGTCATACCAACCAACAACTTTGGCAGTTTTGCCTATGGTCTTTGTTAACTGACTGTCAAAGATGCAAGAGGAAGGGTTCGTCACGATGTCAGCTGAAACGATTGAATCTTCGGTGTACTCCAAAACTCCCTTTAAGGAGCCGAGGCTGGCTTTCTTCATCGCTGCATTTATATCTGCTGCTGAAACTTCTTTACTTAGCTCTACAGTCAAATCTGTCACTGAACCAACCGGTACTGGAACGCGTAACGCGTAACCATCAAGTTTTCCTTTTAATTCTGGCAAGACTAAACTGATCGCTTTTGCTGCTCCAGTGCTGCTTGGAATGATTGAAATTGCCGCAGCACGACCGCGGCGTAGATCTTTGTGTGGTAAATCTAAAATCACTTGGTCATTTGTGTAAGCATGAATTGTGGTCATCATTCCACGTTCAATTCCAAATTCGTCTTGCAAAACCTTAGCCATAGGTGCCAAACAGTTTGTGGTACATGAAGCGTTTGAAATTATGTGATTTTTCGCTGGGTCATAATTTAAGTGGTTAACACCCATCACAACTGTTATATCTTCATCAGTTGCGGGAGCTGAAATAATAACTTTTTTTGCACCAGCAGTGAGATGCTTTTTTGCATCTGCCGCCTTGGTAAAAATTCCAGTTGACTCAATGGCGATAGCCACCCCTAAAGAGCTCCAGGGCAAAGCTGCCGGGTCTCTCTCGGCTGAAACTTTAATAGTTTTTGTTCCAACTGTAAGCGAGTCTGCAGTAAAGGATATTTCGTGACCTAAACGACCAAGAATTGAGTCATATTTCAATAGGTGGGCCAAAGTTGCAGTGTCAGTCAGATCATTAATTCCGACAATTTCCACCCCTGAGTTAGCGGCAAGTGCTGCGCGGAAATAATTACGGCCAATTCTTCCAAATCCATTTATTCCTACAGCCACCATCTGAAACTCCCTTAATTTAAATTGCAATTTTTCTAAATATAAAATTTACGTCATTTAACTTCTTTTAACTTCTTTGCAGATTAACCAATCTTAGCATTTCAACAAATCGCGCATTACGCTCAATCCTGAGAATCCGCTAGCAATTCTGCTGGTATTCCAGCCTCTGTATCTGCAATTCCCAATTCAGTGGCCCGTTTATCTGCCATTGCCAATAAACGTCGAATCCGACCAGCGATTGCATCCTTTGTCATTGGTGGGGTTGCTAACGATCCAAGTTCTTCAAGACTTGCTTGACCATGTTCTATCCGAAGTTGACCGGCTTCCAAAAGATGTTGCGGAATGTCCTCGCCCAATATTTCAATCGCACGAGCAACTCTTGCAGCGGCAGCAACTGCAGCTCTGGCCGACCTACGTAAATTTGCATCGTCAAAATTCGCTAATCGATTTGCAGTAGCGCGCACTTCACGGCGCATTCTGCGTTCTTCCCACGCAAGAACACTTTCATGTGCTCCCATTAATGTAAGTAATGCACCAATTGCATCTCCGTCACGAAGTACCACTCGATCCACGCCTCTAACTTCACGAGCTTTTGCGGTAATTCCCAGTCTTCTTGCAGCACCCACCAAAGCCAATGCCGCTTCTGGTCCAGGTGCAGTTATCTCTAATGCCGAAGATCTTCCTGGTTCAGTTAATGAACCGTGTGCGAGAAATGCGCCTCGCCAAGCTGCTTCTGCATCACACTTAGCAGCTGAAACAACTTGTGGTGGAAGTCCTCGAATTGGTCTGCCATTTGCATCAATTAAACCGGTTTGTCTGGCAAGAGCCTCACCTGTATCGGCAACTCGAACCATGTAACGACTGGCTTTACGCATTCCACCCGGTGAGACAACAGTTAAATCGCTTTCATGTCCATAAACTTCGGCAATTTCTTTTCTAAGCCGTCTGGCACTTTGTGCAGTATCTAACTCCACCTCAACAACAACTTTCCCACCTGTTAAATGCAATCCACCAGCAAATCTAAGTAATGCCGAAACTTCTGCTTTTCGACAGCATGGTTTTGAAACCGCTAAGCGGCTCAACTCATCCTTCACTGCTGCTGTCATTGCCATCTAATCAGCCATTTAATTGCCATCTAACTATCCAATCAATTTCTTTAGGGTGGAAAGTACCTTGAAACGATCATGTTGATCGCTTCCTGGATGGTGGGCTAAATCACTTAGTACCAACTGCGCACCATACTTATGTGCAATTGCCTCGAGTCCAGGAGTATTTATGGAGTTGTCAGCGACAAGGTAGTCGATTTTCACCTCTGGTGCATGAGTTTTCAGAAATTCAAATTGAACTTCAGGTGAAAGAGCGCTGGCTTCATCTTTAATTGGTCGAGCATCAAGATTTAAAAATACAATTATCTTGGCTTTTGAATCAGCCAAAGCGCTCCGAATTTGTGGAACAAGTAGGTGTGGTAGCACGCTGGAGTACCAAGAACCAGGTCCGAGAGTTACCCAATCGGCCTTCTCAATTGCATCCAGTACCTCTGGTAGAACTGGTGGGGAATCCGGAATTAAACGCACGCTGATAACTTCACCAGCTGCCGCCGCAACTTCAACTTGTCCACGGATCACTCTTTCTTCCTGGCCAATTGAAAGTGGTTTCAAGGTAGCTTCAATCTCAATTGGGATCGCAGCCATTGGAAGTACTCGTCCGACAATTCTTAAAAGTTCCCCTACTTTGTCTAAACCAACTACTGGGTCATTATTTAAATTCCAAAGCGCGGTTAATAATAAATTCCCTAAAGCGTGACCATTTAATGCTCCTTCACTTTCAAAGCGATGTTGCAACGCCTCGGCCCATCCACTTCCCCACTCATCATCTGAACAAAGCGCAGTTAAGGCCATTCGCAAATCCCCAGGTGGCATGATTCCAAATTCAGAGCGAAGTTGACCGCTCGATCCGCCATTGTCGGCAACTGTGACAACGGCCGTAATCTCATTACTAATTTCCCGCAAAGCACTTAAAGTTGCGGCCAGCCCATGGCCACCACCAAATGCAACTATTCGAGAGTTCACTATCTGTCCAAATCCCGATGATTCAATGTCGTATCTATTTTCTGATTTTTAAACTCATTAGCCAAGAACTCTCCAACCGCGACGCTGCGATGTCGCCCACCAGTGCAACCTATCGCGATTGTTAAATACCTTTTACCCTCTTGTAAAAAACCATCCTGAGTCCCTTTAAATAGTTGTAAAAAGTTATTGATGAACTCTTTAGTTGCTGGATTATCTAAAACCATTTTTGCTACCGCACCATCTTTGCCTGACAAAGGTTGCAATTCTGGGACCCAATGCGGATTTGGAATGAATCGGCAATCCAAAATGAAATCTGCATCATAAGGAATTCCGTATTTGTAACCGAAGGAAAGGAGTGACAAGTGGATGCCTCTATCACTTATTTGTGAGAAAACCTCGATGATCTTATTTCCAAGTTGATGCACATTTAAGGCGCTGGAGTCCAACACAATTTCTGCTGTTGCTCTTAGGTCTCCAAGTAATTTTCGCTCTCTAGTTACGCCATCAAAAATTCGATCTCCAGATTGCAAGGGGTGTGGGCGACGAGTTGCTTCATACCTTCTTACTAAAATCTCATCGGCCGAATCTAAAAATAAAATTCTGACATTTACTTCCATCTGTCGAAGTGCAGAAAGAGATTGAGCGAATTCTTCAAAAAAGGCTCTGCTGCGTACATCAATTACAACTGCAACTTTTTGATGTTCGCCCTCTACCTCTTTAATGAGTGGGAGCAACATTGCCGGAGGTAAATTGTCAACGACATACCAATTGCTATCTTCGAGAACATGTGCCGCTGTTGATCTGCCAGCACCTGACATCCCAGTAATAACTACTACTTCCACGACCCCTCCTCATGTGTACTTTATGGATTTTCCTAATGATTCAAATCTTGTATCTGACTCACTTGACTATCATCCTCGGCTGTCAAGTATCTCCCCACTTGCCATATCGATCCCCGAAGCTGCCGGGACCTTTCCAGCCATTCCGGTATCTCCCAAGTACTCCGCAATTGTTTTTGCCAATTTGCTGCCAATTCCAGGCAGCTGGGCAATCTGCTCCTCTGATGCCCCTCTTAATTTTGTGACCGATCCAAAATGGGTAATTAGAGAACGAGCTCTTGCTTGGCCCAATCCTGGAATATCTTCCAAAGTAGATTCCAGCATTGCTTTTGACCTTTTGGAGCGGTGATAAGTAATCGCAAAACGATGCGCTTCGTCGCGAATGCGTTGAATTAAATACATCGCCTCACTGTTACGTGGAAAAATAATTGGATCTTTTTGATTTGGCAGCCAGACCTCTTCTAACCTTTTGGCTATTCCGCAAAATGTAATATCAAAACCAGCCAAAGCTCTGGCAGCAGCACTCACCTGCGGCTTGCCTCCATCAACAATAATTAATTGAGGTTTATAGGCAAATTTTCTGATTAATTTCTCATCCGTTTCATTTTTATCTAAATCACTCTCAATCTTCAATCTGTTTAACCTTCGAGTTAACACTTGATTTATTGCTGCGGTGTCATCAAGAGTTCCATTTTCTGGGAGATTGATCTCAAATCTTCGGTATTCGGATTTCTTTGGGACTCCATCTTCGAAAACCACCATTGAGGCCACCATTTGAGTACCTTGTAAATTGGAAATATCAAAACATTCTATTCTCAGTGGTGCTTCTTTCATTTCAAGAGATTCTTGCAATTGAGCTAAAGCTTGAGTCCTAGTGCTTAAATCGCTAGTTCTTTTTAAGCGGTAACGATTTAGTGCATCTTGAGAGTTACGTATGACTGTTTCGTGTAACTCCTTCTTCTCACCCCTTTGCGGAACTCTAACTTCAATTCGATGACCGCTGCGATCAGAAATAATCTCTTCAACCGCATTAATCGATTCTGGTAAATATGAAACTAAAACTTCTCTTGGAAAATCCTCCAGACCTTCTGTCAGATAATGATTTAGCAGAATCTTCTCCATGATCTCTTCCGCCGTTGACTCATCTGGTCGCTCAACAATCCACGAACGGGCACCCAGGATTCTGCCTTTACGAACCAAGAAGAGAGTGACTGCTGCATCAATCTCTTCTAAATAAAGACCAAAAATATCTGCATCAGTTTGATCGGGTAAAACCACAGTATTTGTAGTGGAAATCTTTTCCAGTGCAGAAACTCGATCTCTAATACGGGCGGCTTTTTCGAACTCCTCGTTTGCCGATAGAGATTCCATTTCTTTTGTTAGCGTTGCCATTAATTTACTTGGGTCTTCAGAGAGAAAATTAATTAGCTCTTTCGTAAGTTGGACATGGTCTGACTCTGAAATTTTTCCCACACATGGGGCCGCGCATTTATCGATGAATCCGAGTAAACATGGCCTACCTGATCTTTTTGCTGAATTAAAAACCCCAGCACTACATGATCTGATCGGGAAAGATGATTGTACTAAATCGTAGAGTTCACGCAATGCCCATGCGTGCGGGTATGGACCAAAATACTTAACATCTTTTTGCTTTTCTTTTCTGGTGATAAATAATCTAGGGTATTTATCTTTATTAGAAACGGCTAAATATGGATATGACTTATCGTCACGGAAAACTACATTAAATCTTGGGGATTCGCTTCGGATCCAAGTAAATTCTAATTGCAATGCCTCTATCTCGTTCTTTACTATTGTCCAGTCAACACTTGCCGCACTCCAGACCATTTGCTTTGTGCGTTCGGGTAAATTTTTTTGGAAATATGAACTTAGTCGAGAACGTAGATTCTTTGCCTTTCCAACATAAATTATTTTTCCAGTTGCAGTTCTAAATCTATAAACGCCAGGATCTGTTGGGATATTCTCAGGTCTATAGGAAAGTGGATCAGCCACTACTTCTCCCGCTCAAGACTTGTTTTAGAAATACTCCGGTGAAGCTTTTCTTGTCTTTGGCTACATCCTCAGGAGTTCCTACGGCAATAACGCTTCCTCCCCTTGAGCCTCCTTCAGGACCAAGATCGATCACCCAGTCTGCACACTTAATAACATCCAGATTATGTTCAATGACAACCACGGTATTTCCAGCATCTACTAATCGGTTTAAAACTACGAGCAATTTACTTACATCTTCGAAGTGAAGTCCTGTGGTTGGCTCATCTAAGACATAGATAGTTCTACCGGTTGAGCGTCGTTGGAGTTCAGTGGCTAACTTAACTCGCTGTGCTTCGCCGCCAGAAAGTGTTGGTGCCGATTGACCTAGTCGAACATAACCAAGTCCAACATCACATAATGTTTTGAGGTACCTTGAAATAGCTGGAACCGCTTCAAAGAATTCATTCGCTTGCTCTATAGGCATATTTAAAACGTCTGCGATCGTTTTACCCTTGTAATGCACTTCTAAAGTTTCGCGGTTATATCTAGCTCCATGGCAAACTTCACAAGGTACGTAAACATCTGGCAAGAAATTCATTTCAATAGTGATAGTTCCATCGCCAGAACAGTTTTCACAACGTCCACCTTTAACGTTAAAGGAGAATCTTCCTTGTTGATACCCACGGACCTTGGCTTCATTTGTTTCCGAAAACAAGGCTCTAACCTTGTCAAACAACCCGGTATAAGTTGCAGCATTTGATCGCGGTGTTCGCCCGATAGGCGATTGATCAACATGAACAATTTTATCTAACTGATCCACTCCAGTAATTGTTCGGTGTCGTCCCGGGACCATTCGAGCACCGTTCAATTTATTCGCTAAAGATGTATATAAAATTTCGTTAACTAACGTAGATTTCCCAGATCCACTGACTCCAGTTACTGCGATAAAAGTTGACAACGGAAAAGATACGTCAATATTTTGCAAATTGTTCTCTCGCGCTGCTTTGACAACCAATTGACGTTTAGGGTCTATTACTCTGCGTTGTTTGGGAATTTCAATTTTTCTTCTACCGGAAAGATATGCTCCGGTTATTGATTTTTTCTCTGCAAGCAATGATTTATAATCTCCTGAAACAACAACTTCCCCACCGTGCTCTCCTGCACCCGGTCCAATATCTACAATCCAATCTGCTGCTCTAATAGTTTCTTCATCATGTTCGACAACGATTAGAGTATTTCCAAGATCCCGCAACCTGGTCAGAGTTTCAATTAATCTCACATTGTCGCGTTGATGCAAGCCAATACTCGGTTCATCTAGAACGTAAAGGACTCCAACCAAACCTGATCCGATTTGGGTGGCTAATCTAATTCGTTGAGCTTCTCCACCGGATAAAGAACCAGCCGGTCGATCTAATGACAAATAATCAAGTCCCACATCTAAGAGAAAACCTAACCTAGCGTTAACTTCTTTCAATACTCGTTCAGCAATTTGACGCTCTCTTTTACCTAGCGTTAATTTCTGCAAAAATTTGGCACATTCATTTATTGGCAATGCGCAAAGTTGGGCAATATTTAAACCATCGAGTGTTACCGCTAAAATTTCACTTTTAAGTCTCGCACCTTTACATACCGCGCAAGGTGTCTGACGCATGAAGGCTTCAAGTCGGTCTCTACTTTGATCGCTGTCGGTTTCACCGTGACGGCGTTCAAGGAAAGGAATTACGCCTTCAAATCCAGTTGTGTACTGACGGGTTCGTCCATAACGATTCCGGTACTTAACATGAACTTCAAAATCATAACCATTAAGAATTGCTTCTTTTACTTTGGCACTCAATTTTTTCCAAGGCGCATCCATAGAAAATGTCAGTTCCTTGCCTAATCCTTCTAATAACCTTTCAAAATATTCAGAACTAGTACCAAGAGACCAAGGGGCAATGGCTCCTTCAGCGATAGAAATCGAATCATCTGGAATTACCAACTCCTCATCTACTACTAGTCGTGTTCCGATTCCATCACATTCACCACAGGCGCCAAAAGGAGAGTTGAAAGAAAAGGATCTTGGTTCAAACTCTTCGATTGATATCTCACAGTTCATACATGCCATTTTTTCACTAAAACTTTTTTCCCGATTTGGGGATTTAACTGGTTCATCAACAAATTCAAGAATCACAATTCCATTAGCAAGTTTTAACGCAGTTTCTACTGAATCAGTTAATCGTTGTTGTGAGCTAGCTTTTGCGCTTAATCTATCAACTACAACTTCAATTGTGTGTTTTTCTTGCTTTTTAAGTTCTGGAATCTCATCTAATGTAAATACTTTTCCATCTACTCTTGCTCTTGAGAATCCTTGTAAAGTTAAATCTTTAAATAGATCTACGAATTCGCCTTTACGTGCTCGGACAATAGGTGCAAGAACATGGAATTTAGTCTCATCTGGAAGTGCCAGAATTTGATCGACGATTTGTTGGGGCGATTGTCGTGAGACTTCATCTCCACACTTAGGACAATGAGGTTTACCTGCTCGCGCATATAGCAATCTGAAATAATCATAAACTTCAGTGATAGTTCCAACAGTTGATCTTGGGTTTCGATTTGTTGATTTTTGATCGATAGAAACAGCCGGTGAAAGCCCTTCTATAAAATCAACGTCAGGTTTATCAAGTTGGCCCAAAAATTGTCGTGCGTATGCACTTAAAGATTCAACGTAACGACGTTGGCCTTCTGCGAAAATTGTGTCAAAAGCCAAACTTGATTTACCAGAGCCAGATAATCCGGTAAAGACCACAAGTGAGTTTCTAGGGATCTCAATTGAAATGTTCTTTAGATTATGTTCCCGTGCTCCACGTACAATCAGGTGGTCGCTCATAATCCGGCCGTCTCCATTCCGCGTAATTCTCGTTTTAATTCATGAATCTCATCTCGCAAACGCGCAGCTAACTCAAAATGTAGGTTTTCAGCAGCTGATCGCATTTGAGCGGTCAAGGATTCAATAAGATCCAATAACTCCATCTTAGGTAATGCTGCTCCCCCTTTCCCAGCGAGAATTTTCTTGCTCTTAAATCCCCCTATTGAAGGATCTGAGCTTCGATTATTCCGGCCCGCCTTGGCCAGTAATTGCTCAGAATCCTCCTCTTCCCTGGTTATGGAATCGGTGATGTCAGCTATCCGTTTGCGCAATGGTTGCGGATCCAACCCTCTCTCAGTGTTGTATGCGACTTGTTTTTCTCTGCGTCTATTGGTCTCATCGATCGCTCTTTGCATGGAATCTGTAACTTTGTCGGCATACATATGAACTTCACCAGAAACGTTTCTAGCGGCTCTACCTATCGTTTGAATAAGCGAAGTTGTGGATCTTAAGAATCCCTCTTTATCTGCATCCAAAATGGCCACAAGTGATACTTCGGGTAAGTCTAATCCTTCACGTAATAAGTTAATACCAATTAAAACATCATATTCACCCAGCCGTAATTCTCTCAAGAGTTCAACTCTTCGCAAAGTATCAACCTCTGAATGTAAATATCTAACACGAATATCCATCTCTAATAAATAATCTGTTAAATCTTCTGACATTTTTTTAGTTAAAGTTGTTACTAGCACTCTCTCGTTTTTTTCACTTCTGATTCTTATCTGCGCTATCAAATCATCCACTTGACCGGTTGTCGGTTTAAGAACAATTTTTGGATCAATTAGCCCGGTTGGTCTGATCACCTGTTCAACAACACCAGCCGCTACTCCCATTTCATATTTTCCTGGAGTCGCTGAAAGGTAAACTTTTTGGTCAACTCTTTCTAAAAATTCTGCCCACTTCAATGGCCGATTATCCATTGCACTTGGCAATCTGAATCCATGTTCGACCAATGTGCGCTTTCTAGATGAATCTCCTTCAAACATTGCCCCAATCTGCGGAACTGTTACATGTGATTCATCGATAATGCATAAAAAATCTTCTGGGAAATAATCCAACAAGCAGTTTGGCGCTGAGCCCGGTACTCGCCCATCAATCTGCCTGGAATAATTTTCAATTCCAGAGCAATAACCCAGTTGTCTAATCATTTCTATATCAAAAGTTGTCCGCATTCGAAGTCGTTGGGCTTCTAAAAGCTTGCCCTGCTTTTCAAATAGCGCTAATTGATCCGCAAGCTCAATCTCTATCTCAGAGATTGCCCGCTCCATTGTTTCTTTACTTGCCGCATAGTGTGATGCTGGAAAAATGAAAGCTTGCGTATCTTCGGCTAAAACCTCCCCTGTAATCGGATGTAGAGTCAAAATCCTTTCGATCTCATCCCCAAACATCTCTATACGTAACGCGGTCTCCTGATACACCGGAATAATCTCAATTGTGTCGCCTCGCACCCGAAATGTTCCACGTTCAAAAGCCACGTCGTTTCGCGAATACTGCATATCCACAAATCGCCGTAAAAGTTTGTTGCGCTCAAAAGTATCTCCAACATTAAGTTCTAACATCGCATCTACATACTCTTGCGGCGTTCCTAATCCGTAAATGCATGAGACAGTCGAAACGACTATTACATCTCTGCGGGTCAGTAAGGAATGAGTTGCCGAATATCGCAATCGTTCTACTTCCGAGTTTATAGATGAATCTTTTTCAATAAAAGTATCGGTCTGCGGCACATATGCCTCTGGCTGGTAATAGTCATAGTAAGAAACGAAGTATTCAACTGCGGCTTCGGGAAGTAATTCTCTGAACTCATGTGTTAATTGCGCTGCAAGAGTTTTATTTGGCGCAAGCACCAGAGTTGGGCGTTGTAGTTTTTCGATCAACCAAGCTGCTGTCGCCGATTTTCCAGTTCCAGTAGCACCTAGGAGCACAACATCTTTTTCCTTATTCAGTAATCGCTGAGTTAACTCTTCGATTGCCGTTGGCTGATCACCAGCTGGAGAAAAATCGCTGATTACTTTAAATGGCCGCATTTTACGGCGAATCTCAGGACGCATCTATCAACACTAATTCACTTTGCGAAATCTGGTGAAATGAAAGTTTTCCACCATGCTGATAGTTCACTCATTAATTCTTCAAGCGTTCCTTCATTATTAATCAAGTGAGTTGCAATCTTTTTTCTTTGTTCATCCGAATGCTGTGTGGCGATTCGCAACTGTGCATCTTTTGCACTCATGCCACGTTCTACTAGTCTTGCGATTCTTAACTCTGTATTACTTTCTAAAACAATTACATGGTCAAAATCCAACTGTTTTTGCCGTGAGATAGATTCCGCCAATAATGGAATTTCGTAAACAACCACTGCATTTTCCGGCAGGGTACGCGTTTCTGAGATGAATTTATTTCTTACTAAAGGATGTGTGATTGATTCTAATTTTTCAAGTGCCTCGGCGTCATTAAATACAATCTTTGCTAATTTTTGACGGTCGATCTGTCCCTCACTCAAGATTTCATCCCCAAAAAAGGCAACAACTTCGTTGTATCCATCTTCGCCTCTTTCGAGAGTTTCTCGAGCTAAG
>WLKK01000047.1 GCA_009701305.1 Actinomycetota bacterium
GAAAAATCAAAATGCTTCTGGTAACGCAGAGATTTTTGAAAGTGATTTTTCAGCTTAAAGTAAATTTCTTACTGCGAGTTAAAACCCCGAGTCGACCCCTCGGGGTTTTTTAATTCTTATTCTTTTTGGACTGCCTCAATCAATGCCTGGATATAACCATTTGCAAATGCCCGGCCACGATGTCCCCATTCGGTATCACCATGAGTATGTGGAACATGGTCATCCATAAAGAAGCCATCAAAGTTGTGCTTGTGATAAATCTTCATCGCCTTGTACATATCCACATGCCCAGTGTTGATGAACTCCTCTTTGAAAACCGGAACTGGTCCAGAAACATTTCGGAAGTGCACGTAGAGAATTTTCTTACGAGAGACAAAGTATTCAATCATCTCGTAGATATCATCTTTCATCTCTGAAAAACTTCCTTGGCAAAATTCAATTGCATTGCTGTCACTCGGATAAATTTCTATTAACCGCTTATAAGCTGCAAAGGAGCGGAATAGGCGTGGGATCCCACCTAATATTGGAACTGGTGGGTCGCTTGGATGAATTCCTAATCTAATTCCTTCTTCTTCGGCGATCGGAGTAATGATTTTGATCCAGTACTCAAGATTTGCCCACAGCTCTTCTTCGCTATATTCGCGATCATGTGAAAGTGGATACTCCTTAGCAATATTTTCATCAAAAGCTGTAGCAACAGCCCCGCCACGAATTAACTCTGGCTTTGTCCGCCAAACAAGGGAAGGCTCCCAGTTGTATCCAAAGATTGGAATACCGGCTCGGGCAATATTACGAATCGTGTAAATCATATTTTCAATCTGTTGATCACGCTTCGGACCGTTAAGCATGATGTGGTCATAGAAGTTACTTGGCACATTCTCCAATGCCGTTAATTTCATACCAAAATTTTCAATCTGCAAACGCAATTTAACTAAATCATGTAACTCAAATTTTCCACCGCTACTTGGAATCCCCGATGTGTCATAAGACTGAATGGCCACATCGGTGATTCCAAATTGTTGCGAAAATTGCAACTTATCGCCATGGCTAAATCCGGTGCTGATCCAAATTCCTTGACCTGAGCGCATCTTCGCCACCGCCTTTCGTGAATATGAAGTTGATTAACCCTGCTTTTGAACTGCCTCGATCATCGCTTGGATATATCCGTTAGCGAAGGCACGACCACGGTGTCCCCATGGAGTATCTCCATGAGTATGTGGAACGTGATCATCAATAAAAAAACCATCAAAGTTGTGCTTGTGGTAAATCTTCATAGCCTTGTACATATCCACGTATCCGGTATTTACAAACTCCTCATAGAAGACTGGCACTTTGCCAGAGACGTTGCGGAAATGTACATAAAGGATCTTCTTGCGGGATACGAAATATTCAATCATCTCGTAAATATCATCTTTCATCTCTGAGAAAGTTCCTTGGCAGAACTCAATTGCATTGCTACCACTTGGATAGATCTCAACTAAGCGCTTGTAAGCCGCGAATGAACGCAACAATTGAGGTACTCCTCCGAGTTTTTCTACTGGTGGATCGCAAGGATGGATTCCCAGACGAATTCCTTCTTCTTCAGCAATTGGAGTAATAATCTTGATCCAGTACTCAAGATTTGCCCACATCTCTTCTTCGTTGTATTCGCGGTCGTGAGTCAATGGGTACTTTTGAGCAATATTGTCATCAAACGCTGTAGCAAGTGCTCCGCCGCGGATTGCAACCGGCGGTGTACGCCAAACATGTGATGGCATCCAGTTGTAACCAAAGATTGGGATACCAGCACGGGCAATATTGCGGACGGTTGCGATCATATTTTCGATCTGTTGATCACGCTTTGGTCCATTAAGCATGATGTGGTCGTAGAAATTAGTTGGCACATTCTCAAGCGCACTTAACTTCATACCGAACTGTTCTACCCGAAGGCGTAACTTAACTAAATCATGTAATTGCCAACGTCCGCCATCACCTGGAATCAATGGGGTATTAAAGAGAATATCTGTAGCACCAAATTGTTGTGCGAATTGTAAATACTCTTCGCTGGCTACTTGAAACTGACCAAATCCTGGACGCATCTGCATACCTGCTTTCTTGTGAGTACCTATTGGATTTTTATTTAACCTTTTACCGAGCCTGTCTGTAAGCCTTCAACAACAAATCTTTGTCCAGCAAAATAAAGTATCATTATAGGAAGTGCAGCTATAGCAGAGCATGCCATCATTAGGCCCCATGGTGACTCCTCAGAATTCGTCAACCAAACTATAGTTACAGGCAATGTCCGTACAGCTGGATCCGTATTAATTACTAATGCATACAATAATTCATTGTATGCTCCCGTAAAAGTTAGAATTCCAACTGACACTAGTCCCGGCGCGATAAGCGGAAGTAGAATAAGAATTAAAGCCTGCAATCTACTAGCCCCATCAATTCGAGCAGCTTCTTCCAGTTCAACTGGAATGCTTTTAAAGAAACCAATCAAAAGGTAGGTACCAAGGGGAACTAAAAAGCTTAAATAAACTAATACCAAACCTTTAAGTGTATTCGAGAGATTGATATTAGCCACAATTACAGCCATAGGTATAAATAAAATTGCTCCAGGTGTAAGAAAAGCAACTATTATAATTTTGCCTAATGTATCTCGGCCCTTATATTTGAGAATAGTCAAAGAGTATGCCGCCATTAGGCTAAATAAAATTGCAATTAAAGTTGAGCTAAAACAGATTATTACCGTGTTGCGCAAACTTGTAAGAAAAAAATCATTTTCTATTGCCAATCTGTAGTTCTGCAGATTTAAATCCAAAGGCAACAATGTAAACCTTGTGTAAAGGGAAGATTGAGATCTAAAGGACAGATTTAACATCCAGTAAAGAGGAAAAAGAATGAAAATTCCAAGAACAAACAAAGTTAAATACTTATAAAAAACATAAAATTTGTTTTTTGTAGTTATCATCTTAATCCTTACGTAGCTTTCGAAGAATAAGTACACTAAAAACTATAGAAATTGGAACCAGACTTAATGCCGCCGCTGAAGCTTCTCCTATATTAAAACTAGTAAGTGATCGATAGGCAAAAATTGGCAGAATTACAGTTGCATCTGATGGACCACCCGCTGTTTGAAGCCAGATCGCTTCGAATGAATTTATTGTGCTAATCGTGGACAACATGAACACAATTAATATGACTGGTCTAATTCCTGGAAGGGAAATATTTCTAAAACGATGCCATGCATTTGCGCCATCCACTGCGGCAGCCTCATACAATTCTTTAGGTACCGCTTGTAGTGCTGCCAAAAACATAATCGCCCAAAATGGAAATCCTCGCCATATGGTAGAAAAGATAACAGAAGCCATGGCCCAATCGCGCTCTCCAAGGAAAGATATTGGTGCATCGATTAGTCCAATTTTTTGAAGAAATACATTAAGCGCACCAACTTCTGTGTGATAAATTAAGCGCCAGATTAAGAAAGCAACAAAACCTGGTATTGCGTAAGGTACTAAAACTAAGCCGCGCCACAAACCTCTTGCTCGCAATTTTTGATTTAAAAGAATTGCAATTCCAAGTCCCAAAGTGAACTTACCTATTTGCACGAATGATACATAAACAGCACTATTAAAAATAGCAGTAACAAATTCTGGATTATCTAATAACCGAATATAATTTTTAAATCCAATAAAGTCACCATCGTTGCTTAATGTTTTGTCCGTAAAGCTAATGTAAATTTCATAAATTAAAGGGTATGCAAAAAAGAAAGATAACACCACTAAAGCAGGTAAAATCATAAAGTAGCCAAAAAGACTATCTGGCTTTAAAAGACCAAATATTTTATTATTTTGCCGTTTCAGTACCTTTTCACTTTTACTCAATTTATGATGTCCTTACGATATATCGAGTGGCGCTCAACTCTCTGAGCACCACTCGATTTAGATCTTTTTTGATTTATTATTTTTCTTTTTTACTATTTGTCATATAACTGTTGGCATACTTTTTGGGCTTCTGCAATGGTCTTGTCCATTGAATCACCATCAAATAAGTAGCGTTGGACCATTTTTGGCAAGTTGAAACCAGCCACAAATTCTGCATATCCATTGTTGTCTACATCTGGAAATGTGGCTGAGGTTCCTGCGGTTGCAATGTCAAAAAGACCACCGTGCACTGGATCCTTAGTCTCATCCCAGAAGTCGAAATCATTGTAAGATTTCCATACAGGACCATAAACAGCAGTCTCCAAATACTCTTGAGCGTTTCTTCTCTCTGCTAAGAATTGAATAAGGTCTTTAGCAAGCAATGGATATTTACTGGTTTTAGGGATAACTCGTAGCTGTCCACCTGATGGTGCAACCCTAGATTTCGGCCCAGCAGGCAGACCAGAAAAGCCAGTGTTTTTAGACATTTTCGTGAGCTCTGCACTCACTGGCCAAGAAGCTGATCCGTTTACCATAGTGGCATAAACCGATCCGGGGTTGGCGATGAATACAGTCCTTCCGCCTAAGTACAAATTGTTATCCCAGGCTCCGTCATTGTTATTTGCTCCAGAGTTGTATGCACCTTTATCAAACCATTTTTTGACGAAAGTCAGGAAGTCACGACTAGCTGGGCTGTCAATCATACATTTCTTCCCAGCAGCATCCGCAAAACGACCACCATATCCGACAAATTGCGCACGGAAAATATCATTTGAGTCTCCGACTAATCCAATGTTAAATCCCGCACCACCTTTTTCCTGGGTTTTAACTGCAGTATCCATCAATTCGTCCCAAGTTTTTGGAGCGGTAGTCTTTTGTCCGGCAGCCTTTAAAAGATCCAACCGGCGATAAATAATATTTCCACCAACTGCATACGGCACTCCCAAATTTAATCCCGGCCACTTATCATCAAGCATGGATTCTGTGGCTTTATTTGCTCCTCCATATTTTTTCACTTGTGAGTCAACAATGTCCTTCACATTCATTAGATTTTTTTCACCAAGTTGGACTACTAAGGTTTGACCAGCATCAAAAGCTGGAGGCAAGGTTCCAGCTGCTACAGCTGCCGTGACCTGAGCTGATTGCACGTTTTGATTAACTAAAATCGGATCGGTTTTAATTCCTCTGCTCTTTCCCCAAGATTTAATTTGATCTTGATAGGCAGTATTAGCTAAATCTGAGAAAATCATTCCAATCCAGTAGGTGAATTTTCCACCAGATGCGTTTAGAGCATTAATCTCTTTTTGAAGATCAGAGACTGCAGCTGCGCTTGGAGCAGGCTTTGCAGCAGGCTTTGCAGCAGGCTTTGCAGCAGGCTTTGCAGCAGGCTTTTTAGTAGCAGCATCAGCGCTAATTGAGCCTGCGCCGCCAACTGCTAAGGATAGTACAACTGAAAGAACTATGGATTTAGTCTTGATATTCAAGAGGGACCCTTTCTCTTGGGTTTTAGTAAAGTATGAGATACCTTGCGAGGAGATTCACAGTAAATCTTCTATTTGTCAACGATTTTGCACGTATTTATAAGACAATTAATAGTCATACAGTGTTCTAACCGGGAGCTCGGGCCCGATCAGGGTCGGATCAGGGCCGGATCAGGGCCGGATCAGGGCCGGACGCTTTACATTTGTCTTTTGAGATATTGACTAAAAAAATTGACTCGTTACCCTTAAAACTTATGAAACCTATAACTATAAGAGATATTAAAACGATTGCTACTGCTCCAATGGGCGCCAGTTGGTTAATAGTTTTAGTAGAGACTTCAGAACCTGGAATTACAGGAATAGGCTGTGCAAGTTTTCGAATGCGATATCACACAGTAATTACAACTATTGAGCGCTATTTGAAACCTCTGCTTATTGGTCGGGATGTCTCTGAAATTGAAGATATTTGGCAAACCTCTATGGTCCAATCTTATTGGCGGAATAGTCCAGTTTTTAATAGTGCTATGGCCGGAATTGATATTGCCCTTTGGGACATAAAAGGGAAGATGGCTAACATGCCGGTTTATCAACTTTTGGGAGGTAAATCCCGACCAGCTGCTGCAGTTTATAGTCATGCCGATGGTAAAGATCTACAAGAGGTCGGAGATAACTTCAGCAAATTTCGTGAACAGGGATATAAATTTATTAGGTGTCAACTCGGAGGATATGGTGGGAAGGTTCATGAAATTACATCTCCAGATAATGTGCTTCCTGGTAACTATTTTGACCCACCGGCTTACGCAAAAAGTGTAATAAAACTATTTGATTATATTAGAGAAAATTTTGGAACGGATATAGAATTAATACACGATGTTCACAGCAGGCTAAGCCCGATAGATGTTATAAAATTGGCACGAAATTTAGAACCTCATAACTTATTTTGGTTAGAAGATGCTTTTCCACCAGAGTTACTCGATTGGTACACGTTGATGAGGCAACACACTTTAACTCCGCAAGCAGTTGGTGAGATATTTACGCACCCTCGTGAATGGGAACCACTAATAAACGATAGATTAATTGATTTCATCAGATTAAACATAACTAAAGTTGGCGGAATTACTCCTGGAAAGAAAATTGCGGCAAAGGCAGAATCAAATGGTGTCCGCCTTGGAAGTTATGCTGGCTGCAGTTCGCCGGTAGCCGTGGCTGCAACTCTCCATGTAAATCTAAACGCCTACTCCTTTGGCGCTATGGAATGGAATTCGTGGAAATATATGGAAGATGTAATGTCGGAAATGTTTCCAGGACTTCCTCAGGTGCGTAATGGATATATGTATGCAAATGACCAACCAGGGCTTGGAATTGGCATAAATGAAAAAATGGCATTGAAATTTCCCTGCCCCGAGGATTCTTTAGGTATGGACGTTCACGATGTACCGTTATGGACTACTACAAGAACTCCAGATGGGAGTTCAACAAGACCTTAAGCTGAAGTTAATCTTAGAGGGATGAGTAAAATGGGGACTTGCCCTCTAGTTTGCACATAAATGGAAAGAGATTGTTGATTTTAATGTCACTAAACATTGTGGAAATTCGAGATCAATGGAACAAGGTCTTAGATCAGTTGGAAGCCCAAAGCCGGACCCTTTGGCTGATCTTCTTTGATGCGCGGCTGGCCAGCTTTGACGGGACCGTGCTTAAACTTGATTTTCGGGATGCCGATAAATTCTCAACATCCCATGATTTTTCATTTGTCCGCGACCGCACGAAATTAGCCATCTTGGAAGAGATCGCGCTGACTATATATATGGTGCCAATAAAGATTGAGGTGCTGGAGTTTAGTAAGTAGCGCGGCCGCCAGATAAGTCGAAGACAAATCCAGTGGTGAATGAGCAGGCTGGCGAGACTACAAAAGCGATCATTTCACCAGCTTCACTTGCTTCACCGATACGTCCCATTGGGATACGAGAAATCATGTACTTCATTACTTCTTCTGGAGTATTTTCATTAATCGGTGAACGAACAACAGCAGGTGCGATTGAGTTAATGGTGACACCTTTTGTAGCAACCTCTTTTGCAGTTGCTTTTACAAAACCAATCATCGCGGCTTTTGAAGTGCTGTACGGAGCCATATTTGGATTGCCGTCTTTGCCAGAGATAGATGCCACATGCATGATTCGGCCATACTCGGCTTTGATCATGTGTGGAAGAACAGCAGCATTCATATAAATGGCACTAAAGAGATTTACATTAAAAACATTTACGAAATCTTCAGTCTTGAGCAGGTGCGCGGCGATTCCAGTTGGTCCAGTGATGCCGACAGCATTTACAAAAGCGTGGATCGCACCGTGGTCAGCATGAATTGAATTAATTACTTCATGAACTTGCGCTTCCTTTGTGGCATCAAGCAAACGGGCTGATGCAGCGCCGCCTGCTGCCTTAATTTCGGCAACAATTTTTTCGGCATTATCGATTCGAAGATCACAGATCACAACATGTGCACCCTTTGCCGCAATTGCACGTGCACTTGCAGCCCCGATTCCGCTTCCGCCACCGGCGACAACCGCAATCTGACCAACCATGCTCTCTGACATCTGCGCTCCTGACTTATTGATCCTTCAACGAATATTAAAGTAATCCTAACTTACTCGATTGTTTAACTTTAAACGATTTTGCATACTTTCCCAATCTATTCTAGTCACTGGTTCGAACCGCTTTAGAGTGACGGAACGCCCGATCAGTTCACGTGCTTGAACTAAATCTGAAACTGCTCCAACTGCTATCGCTTGGACGGCTAAATTTCCCATCACTGTTGCTTCAACCGGGCCTGCCAAGACTTCACAACCGGTGGCATCCGCAGTTAATTGATTTAAGAGGTCATTAGCTGAACCGCCACCAACTACATGGATGGTCTCGATTTGATTCCCTGAAACTAAAGAGATTTTACGAATGGTCCTTGCGTAAGCCAGAGCGAGGGAATCATAAATGCAACGTGCGTATTCGCCAGGTGTTTCAGGCACGGACAAGTTTTTCTCTTTGCAAAAACTTGCAATGCGTTGTGGCATTTCCCCAGGGGCGGCAAATCTTGGATCATCTGGGTCAATCAGATACTTCCCAATTTCTATTTCGTTAGCTAGCTCGATTAACTTTTCTGGCGAAAACTCTCTTCCGTTTAACCGCCAATTTCTGCGGCATTCCTCAAGCAACCAAAATCCAGTCACATTTTTCAAAAGCCGAACGGTGCCACCAAAACCCAATTCATTTGTGACATTTTCAGCCAATGCAAGAGGGGTGGTAATCGGAGAATCCATTTCAACGCCAATTAATGACCAAGTACCACTTGAAATGTAAGCACTTTTTCCATCGATACGAAGTGGAATTCCAGCAACTGCAGATGCAGTGTCATGAGATGCAACTGCCACGATCGGTAATCCATCAATAGAACCATGGCCTGCAATCTTTCCTAAGACCTCGCCAGCTTCATGCAATTCAGGGAAAATATCGGTTCGTAAATTTAACTCTTCAATTAAATCAAAATCCCATTGCCTACTGGTGGCATCAAGTAATTGAGTGGTTGAAGCATTTGTGATTTCCAAAGTGGAAGATCCCACTAAATGATTATTAAGTAAATCTGGAAGCAGTAAAAATTTTGCTGCCGAAACATACTCAGGAGTTCCGATAGCACTAACTAATTGGTAAATGGTATTAAAAAAGAGGAATTGAATTCCAGTTGTTGAATAGATTCGCTCTCGCCCCACATGGGCGGTCACAGATTCCAAAACTCCATCAGTGCGACTGTCCCGATAGCAATGCACTGAACCAATTAAATGATCATCAGATGTTAAAAATCCATAATCAACAGCCCAAGAATCTATGCCCGCACTATCTAGTGGACCTAAATCCATGGCTTTTTTTAAACCAATTTTTACTTGATTAACTATCTCATCCCATTGCCAAAGCAACCCACCAGCACCGGCATCAAGTGGTTCATGAGCAAAACGGTGAACTTCATTTAAGACAAAACGTCCATCAACTATTTCACCGCGGGTTACCCGACCACTAGTTGCACCTAAATCAACTGCTGCAAATGCTGGCATTTAAAATCACCGCAAAAATGCTGCGGCAACTCCCCCATCTACTGGGATGTGCAATCCTGTAGTCAAAGGTAAATCTCCTGAAAGTAGTGCGAAAGCTGCTGCACCAATGTGCTCTGGAAGTACCTCTTTCTTCAAGATCGTACGTTGGGCGTAATACTCACCAAGTTTTGCTTCTTCAACGCCGTACACAGCGGCACGTTGCGCACCCCATCCACTAGCGAAAATTCCAGAGCCTTGCACAACTCCATCTGGGTTAATTCCATTTACTCGAATGCCAAATGCACCTAACTCTGCGGCAAGCAAACGCACTTGATGCGCTTGGTCTGCTTTTGTAGAACCATAAGCCACATTGTTTGGCCCAGCAAAAACTGAGTTTTTGGAAGAGATATAAATAATATCTCCGCCTATAGTTTGGGTTTTCTGCGCAATCATTACTTTTGCACTTTCACGTGAAACCAAGAAAGAACCGCGAGCCATAACATCGTGCTGCAGGTCCCAATCCTTAACTGAAGTTTCAACAAGAGACTTACTAATTGAAAGTCCAGCGTTGTTTACAACGATATCTACTCCACCAAAAGCTAACGCGGCGGCGTCAACACATGCAGCGACTTGCGCCTCATCCGTTACGTCAACAAATACCGCCACTGCTTTATCTGGCCCACCAAATTCAGCGGCAACTTTTGTTGCTCCCTCAAGATCTCGATCTGCAATCACAACACAAGCACCTTCTGCTTGTAACCGTCTTGCCGTAGCCAAGCCAATTCCTGATGCAGAGCCAGTAACAAGAGCTACTCTGCCTTGTAATGGTTTGCCTTTAGGAGCACGACGAAGTTTTGCTTCCTCTAACTCCCAATATTCGATGCGGAATTTCTCAGATTCAGGAATTGGAGCATAAGTAGAGATTCCTTCAGCCCCACGCATAACGTTAATTGCATTAATGTAAAACTCACCAGCCACTCGTGCTGTCTGTTTATCTTTTCCAAAAGTAAACATTCCAACACCAGGAATCAAAATAACTGCCGGATCTGCACCTCTCATTGCTGGTGAAGATTTATCGGCATAACGTTGGTAATAAGCGGTGTAATTTTTGCGATACTCCTCATGCAACTCATTTGCCCGCGAAATTACCTCTTCAATAGAAGCATCAGCGGGAAGATCAATAAACATAGGTGAAACTTTCGTGCGCAAAAAGTGATCAGGGCAGGAAGTTCCAAGTGCGGCCAACTTTGGTGCAGCTTCAGAAGCTATAAAGTCCAGCACGACTTGGGCATCAGAAAAATGCCCGACCATTCGTGCATCGCGAGATGCAATCCCGCGCAATGTCGGTGCCAACTTGCTGGCTTTCTCGCGGCGAGCGCTCTCTTGAAGTGCAATGCGCTCCTTAATTACTTTTCCAAATGGTTCAGCCTTTGATTTCTTGGCGATGAACTCTTCTGCTTTATGAATTGCCCACTTCGAACGTTCTTCACATTCGGCACTGCTCTCTGCCCAAGTAGTTAAACCATGGCCACCAAGAATGCATCCTTTTGCATTTGGGAATTTCTTGGCAATCTCTTCCATGTCTAAACCAAGTTGGAAACCTGGACGACGCCAATCCACCCAAGCAATCTCTTCACCAAAACACTCTTTAGTGAGAGCCGGGCCATCTACGGAAGTTGCTAATGCAATTATCGAATCTGGATGCAGGTGATCTACATGCGCGTAATCAACCAATCCATGCATTGCAGTATCAATACTTGGTGCTGCTCCCCCACGGCCAAATAAGCAGTAATCAAAAAGTGCAACCATCTCATCTTCGTGGTCGAGGCCTCGATATACCTTTTTCAACGCTTTAACTTTTTCTACATAAAGCCCAGCCAACCCCGCATGAGTGAGGGTGCCAAGATCTCCACCAGATCCCTTTACATATAAAACCTGAACATCTTCACCAGTTGCCGGATCGGTTACCGAAACTTTTGCAGAGGTATTGCCACCTGCATAATTTGTATAACGCGGGTCGCTACCTAATCTATTTGAACGCTCTACTAACTCTTTGCTGTCTCCCACTTATGCGCCCCACCCTGCTTGAGCCCCGCCAACACGTTCGGCGGCAATCTTTGCTCCGTATCCACTAGCGAGGTAGGCCTTCATTGGATCAGCATCTAATCCCATTTCATTACGCATCTCGCCTAGTAGTGGTCGCACATCAGTGTTGTATGCGTCCATAAAAATGTCATTTGCAGCTAATACATTTCCCTCAAGTTGAGCTTTTTTGAGTTCCACGCGATCAATAAGCAATGCTTTCGCAACAGCTTCTTGAACGTTAGTAATTGATCGAATCTGACCAGGAATTTTATCTTCGATATTGTGACATTGATCAAGGACATAAGAAACTGGAGTTCCGACATCAAAACCACCAGCGCGATTAACTTCATTCATGATTCGGAATAGTTGGTAAGGATCAGCAGCGCCAACAATCAGATCATCATCTGCATAGAAACGGGAGTTGAAGTCAAAAGCTCCAAGTCTTCCCTCTCGCATAAGCAATGCGACAATAAATTC
>WLKK01000048.1 GCA_009701305.1 Actinomycetota bacterium
ACTGAGGTAGATAAAGTTGTTGGCCTTGAACTTGGTGCTGATGATTATGTGACTAAGCCTTATTCTTCAAGAGAGTTGATCGCCAGAGTTCGCGCTGTACTACGCCGTCAAGAAGAACCAGATGAAGTAAGTGGCGTACTTGTTGGTGGCAATGTTCGAATGGATATTGAGCGTCATATCGTGAGCGTTGACAATATTGCAATTTCATTGCCTTTGAAGGAGTTTGAATTACTGGAATTTTTAATGCGTAACTCGGGAAGAGTTCTAACCAGAATTCAACTAATTGATCGAGTTTGGGGTAGTGATTACGTGGGAGATACAAAAACTCTTGATGTGCACGTCAAGCGATTACGCGCCAAAATTGAGAAGGATCCGGCTAACCCTGAAATGATTGAGACTGTGCGCGGACTTGGTTATAAATTCTTAGGATAAGGAATTTAGCTAGTTAATTAGTTAGAGGGGCTCCATTAACTGATGCAAACTCCGCACTTTTTTCACGGACTAAAAGATCCACTTTTAATTTACCAGACCCCGAGAAAGTAAATTCAACTGGTATTCGATCACCAATTTTTGCATTTATTTCAGGGAATACCGCTATGGCATTTGCGCTATCTCCAGAAAACACAGCTTTTCCGCCGATGTTAAGTGCTGGTGCAAAAGGAGTTAATGTTGCTTCAACGCTATTTGCGATTATTGCACTTATGCGATCACTTGTTTTTCCATTATTTACAACAGTGCCAACAAGTACTGCGCTTCCATCAGGTTGGGCCACAAGAAGTACATTTACCAATCGAAGATCGCCAATATTTGCTTCAATGCCATCAGTAAGTTGAGAACTTAAACGTGTTTGCGCATCTGGGCCAGCGCCACAACCACTTAATAGCAGAAGGGCGGATATTGCCAGTGTTGTGATAGATGGTTTAGCTACTTTGCGCACGGCAGGTATTCTCCTTGGCTTAGGCGGTAAATGCGAAATCCTAAATTGGGCACAGATTTACATATTTTGTCAACCACAATTTAGCGAAAAATATAGCCGTCTACCTGCATAGATAGTAAAAATTTGGCGCGTTCTTACTCACATTTGACTGGTAGACTTAGCCCTATAAATCACCCCAAGAACGCCCTCGAAAGGCCTTAAATGTCATTTAAAGTTGGCGAAACAGTCGTTTATCCACATCATGGAGCAGCTCTAATCGAAGCGATTGAGACTCGGACCATCAAGGGCGAAGAGAAGATTTACTTAGTATTGAAGGTGACTCAAGGAGATCTAACCGTACGAGTCCCAGCCGAAAATGTTGATTTAGTCGGAGTTCGTGATGTTGTTGATAGCGCTGGTCTAGATCGAGTATTTGGAGTATTGCGTCAGCCATATACAGAAGAGCCAACAAATTGGTCACGTAGATACAAAGCAAATCTTGAAAAACTTGCTTCTGGAGATGTAATTAAAGTTGCTGAAGTTGTCCGCGATCTCTATCGCCGCGATCTCGATCGTGGACTTTCTGCCGGTGAAAAACGGATGCTTGCGAAAGCTCGTCAAATTTTAATTAGTGAGCTAGCGCTCGCCGAGAAAACAGATGAGATGAAAGCTGAAGTTATTCTCGACGAGGTACTTGCCTCCTAATCGGCTGACACATGGGAATAAATGGCGAATTTTTTTCGGCAATAATTCCAGCAGCAGGTAGTGGTGATCGTCTCGGCCAGTCAATTCCAAAATCACTTGTCGTCATAAATGGCAAAACATTAATTCAAAGAGCGGTTGAATCTATTTTGCCGCATGTTGATGAAGTAATTATTGCTGCACCAAAAGATTTTGAGTTAGAAATTTCTGGATTATTTTCAGATAACAAAAAAATTAAAGTTATCTCTGGTGGCGAAGTACGCAGCAAGAGTGTCGCTGCAGCACTTTCTCAAGTTAATCAAAATGCCGACTATATTTTGGTACATGATGCAGCTCGTTGTTTTGCAACACAAGCACAAACTATTCGAGTTATAGATGCTTTGCTTGCAGGGGATCATGCAGTGGTTCCGGGGATTGAAGTAGTAGATACGATTAAAGTTATAGATGCAAATAATTTTGCCGAATCAACCCCATCGCGTTCTTCGCTAAGAGCGGTACAAACCCCACAAGGTTTCAGCGCCCGAATTTTGCATCGAGCACATCAATCTGGAAATGATGCAACTGATGACGCAGCATTGGTGGAAGCACTTGGGATTGCAGTAAGAGTTGTCCCCGGAGAACCAAATGCGCATAAAATTACGACTCCGGCTGACTTAGAGTGGGCAAAGAGATTGGCGGAAACAAATGAGTGAAATATTTACTGGAATAGGTTTTGACGCTCATAAATTTGGAGATAAAAAGGGTGCATGGATTGCTTGCCTTGAATGGCCTGAGAGTTTGGTATGTGAGGGACATTCCGATGGAGATGTTGTCGCGCATGCAATCTGTGATGCTTTACTTTCGGCAGCAAATCTCGGTGATCTTGGAAGCAATTTTGGAACGTCAGATCCGAAATGGGACGGAGTAAGCGGGGCTAATTTATTAGCTGAAGTTTACAAATTGATTAGTGCGGAAAAATTCAAAATTCAAAATGTGAGCGCTCAATTAATCGGCAATTCACCTAAAATCGGTCCACGACGAGATGAAGCAATTACTGCGATTAGTTCAGCCTTAAATGGTGCGCGAGTGAGCCTGTCAGCCACTACCACCGATGGAATGGGATTCACCGGATCTGGCGAAGGATTGGCCGCGCTGGCAACTGTCCTTATTGCACGTTAGTTAGACTGATCAAGTGAGTATCCACTTATATGACAGCGCAACTCGAGAAATCCGCGCATTTAAACCGCTGATTACAGGTGCGGTTTCCATTTATCTGTGTGGTGCAACGGTGCAAGCTCCTCCACATATTGGACATGTAAGAAGTGGAATCAATTTCGATATTTTGCGCCGCTGGTTAACTCATTCTGGATATGACGTAACTTTTATTCGCAATGTGACTGATATTGATGACAAAATTTTACAAAATGCGTTGAAAGAAAAGATGCCGTGGTGGGCCTTAGCGCTTAAATATGAGCGAGCATTTACTCAAGCATATAAAGAGTTGAATGTGCTCCCGCCAACGTATGAGCCTCGTGCAACTGGTCACATAACTCAGATGGTTGAATTAATTGAAAAATTGATTTCTCGAGGTAAAGCGTATGCACCAGGTAACGGTGATGTTTATTTAGATGTTCATTCACTAGATGAGTATTTAACAATCTCTAAACAAAAATTAGCTGATCTTTTGGTTTCACCTGATGGTGATCAAAGTTTTAAGAAAAACCCACAAGATTTCGCATTATGGAAAAGCGCGAAGCCTGGTGAGCCGTCATGGCCAACACCTTGGGGTGCGGGACGACCAGGTTGGCATATTGAATGTTCAGCGATGGCACACGCTTATTTAGGCGAGGTCTTTGATATTCATGGCGGAGGGTTAGATTTAGTTTTTCCACATCATGAAAACGAAATCGCCCAATCAAATGCAGCAGGTTATCCATTTGCAAAACTGTGGATGCACAATGCTTGGGTCACTACTGCTGGTGAGAAAATGAGTAAGTCACTTGGCAATTCATTGCGGGTAAATGAGTTGTTGACCAAAGTACGCGGAATTGAATTACGTTGGTATCTAGGTAGTGCACAGTATCGATCAATGCTTGAATATTCACCAGAGGCACTTGACGAATCAGCAGCTGGATTCCGCAGAGTAGAAAATTTTTTGAAACGTGCGACAGAAATTATTGGCCAAAATCCAGAGCTAAAAATTTCTAAAGATTTTGCAGCGGCTATGGATAATGATTTAGCAGTTCCAGAAGGCTTAGCAATAATTGCTGAATTAGTTAGGTCGGGAAATGCCGCGATCACGTCGAATGACAAAAAAACACTTACTGAAAATGCAGCAAATGTGCGTGGAGCACTTTCAATTTTAGGATGCGATCCTTTTGACGACAACTGGGTTATAGATCAAAGTAATGAATTAACTGAAATTGTCGATGGCTTGGTCAAACTTGCTCTTGCAGAGCGAGAAGCGGCCAGAATTCGTCAAGATTGGCAGAGTGCAGATCGCATTCGGGATGCAATCTCTGCAGTCGGGATTTCCATCGAAGATACTTCGAGTGGTCCGCGATGGACCATCACTCGGGGCGAGGACAGGTAAATGATGGTTAAGAAAAAAGTTGGTACTGGTGGAAATAATAAGAGACGTTTAGCGGGAAAAGGTCCGACACCAAAAGCTGAAGATCGCACCTATCACCCTGCTGCTAAGCGTAAAAAAGCTGTAGCGAAAAAGGGGAAGCCGGCAAAAGCTGGTGCCAAAAGACCTGGAACCAGAGATTCACGGCGATCAACAGAGCAGAGCGGTGTTGGTGATGGCGCTAGATCTAAATCAGTAGCGCGCACTCCAAGATCTGCAAGCCGGGAGACTCCACTTGAAGAGGACATAATTGTTGGACGTAATCCTGTATTAGAAGCGCTACGTGCCGAAATGCCATCACGTAAAGTTTTAATGGCCCGCGGAATTGATATTGATGATCGAGTTCGTGAAATCGTTGAGTTAGCCCGTGAGAAAAAAATTCCAATAGAGGAGTGCGCAAGACGAGAGCTAGATGCTTATCCAGCTCACCAAGGTATTGCGTTGCGAATTTCACCATACGTTTATAAAGAGTTTGATGATGTCCGTGGAAAAGTTGAAGGTGTTCCACTTTTTGTTGCCCTCGACGGAGTAACCGATCCGCGCAATCTCGGTGCAATTGTGCGAAGTGCTTGTGCTTTTGGTGCGCATGGTGTTGTAGTTCCAGAGCGACGTTCTGCCGGTATGAGTGCAGTTGCTTGGAAAGCATCAGCAGGTGCAGCAGCTAGAACACCAGTCACTCAAATTCGAAACTTAGTAGCCACAATTCAAGAAGTTCAAAAAGAGGGCTACTTTGTAATTGGATTAGATGCTGATGGTGAAGCGTTGATCGGTGAATTAGCAGCAGCAACTGAACCTTTGTTACTAATTGTTGGTGGAGAAGGTAAAGGCCTATCGCGATTAGTGCGCGAGCATTGCGATTTAGTGGTTTCAATTCCAATGTCCTCAGAGATGGAATCATTAAATGCCAGTATTGCAGCAGCGATCGCACTATTTTCAATATCAGAAAAAAGGAAAGCTATAAAATAAGATGATTAGATATACCCGCTTCATCGCTTTAGGTGATTCATTCACTGAAGGCGTGGGAGATATTCAAGTCGATGGCCAATTTAGGGGATGGGCGGATCGCGTAGCGGAGCGGTTAGCCAAAGAGCAACCTGATTTTTCTTTCTATAACTTAGCAATACGTGGAAAATTAGTAGCAGAGGTAGTTGATAATCAAATCCCAGAAGCTATTAACTGGATTCAAGGCCCGGCAACCCTAGTTTCCTTTCATGCTGGAGCCAATGATGTATTGCGCCCCGGATATAACCCAGAGATCGTATTGCCGCAGTATCGAGAAGCGGTGCGCACCCTTGCCGCCACCGGAGTCCAATTGCTTTTATTTACTGCTATAGAGCGCGTAGCAAAATCTGGAAAAATGCAGGAGTTGTGGCATCAAAGGTTCAGTGGTTTTAACAACAATGTCAGAGCCATCGCCTTAGAAGTAGGGGCGATTGTTGCTGATGCTAATTTAGATCCAGATATCGCTTCAGCCAGATTTGTTGACACTGATAAATTGCATCTAAATCCAGCAGGCCATGCTCGTGTTGCGGAATCTGTTCTACAACTAGTTGGCGCCGAGTTTGATCCAAATTGGAGCGCGCCCTTGCCTCCGCTTCCGCCAATAGGGAAGATAAAAGCAACTTGGGCAGAGCTAAATTGGATTATTACTTTCTTGATCCCTTGGGTTTCACGTCGGATCAGGGGCATCTCATCAGGGGATGGCAGGGTTGCAAAGCACCGGGAGCCAATTACACTTTCGTAACCGTTAAGAAAGGCAAGCCATGAAAATCGACTCAGTAGATCTATTTTATTTACGTATGCCAGAGGTTCTCGATATCGGTGATGGCAGCCAAGATGCATTATTAGTTCGGGTTACCGCAGATGGTTATGTTGGATGGGGCGAGGCTGAGGCATCACCACTGACTTCGATTGCAAGTTGGATTGCGCCGATGTCGCATAGCGCGTGTCACCCAGTTATTGATTCAGTCTTAGGAGAGCAATTAAATTCGCCAGAAGATATTTTTGCAATTACTCGTAAGGTACGTGCAAACTCTTTTTATGCAATTATTCAAAGCGATCTAACACTTTCTGGAATCGAAATTGCACTTTGGGATTTGCTTGGACAAGTTAAAGAAGAGCCGATTTATAAATTACTTGGTTACAAAGAAGCTACCCGCAAACTTCCATACGCTTCAGTTTTATTTGGCGATACTGTAGAAGAAACCTTGAAGAAAGCAAGTGACATTAGAAAAGTTGGCTTTAGTGCAATTAAATTTGGATGGGGACATTTTGGTCGTGGAAGTGTGCAAGATGATGCAGACCATATTCACGCTGCACGAGAGGGCATAGGTGCCGATGCACATTTAATGATTGATGCTGGAACTATTTTTCATGAGGATGTAGAAGCGGCCGCCGCAAGATTGCAAGCATTATCTGATGCAAATGTGCTTTGGTATGAAGAACCTTTTGATGCTGCTGCTTTGGCTTCTTATGGTGAATTAGCGAAACGAACACCTAAAGTGAAATTAGCTGGTGGCGAAGGCGCGCACAATCCATACCAGGCCGAACATTTAATTGATCACGGCGGAGTGGGCTTTGTACAAATTGACACTGGATACATTGGTGGAATTGGCGATGCATACCGTGTTGCTCAATATGCAAAAACTCGTGGTGTGCAATTTGTAAATCATACTTTTACTTCACACTCAGCACTTTCAGCATCGTTGCAGCCATTTGCTGGACTTAAAGATTCTTGGATAACTGAGTATCCAATGGAGCCAAAATCTCTCTGCGTTGAATTAACTGTAGATAAGATTGAAGTGGAAAGCGATGGAATGATAACTATTCCAGATCGCCCTGGCATTGGTCTTGAAATTAATTTAGTTGCAGTTAAAAAGTATTTAGTTGAAACAGAGATAAAGGTTGGCGGAAAAGTTCTTTACACAACGCCAACCGTTTAAATTATTTCGCGTTTCTGATCTTTTCACGGTCGAAGAGGTGCTGGGGTTTGTAACCCATCACCTCTAACCAGTGGTCAGAACTAAAGATTGATTGGTAGCCAGAGAAATCCCCACGCAACTCGGTCGTTGGGTGATATTTAGCTAATAATTTATCAGTGGTTTCGAGTGCCATCGTGTCTGGTGCCATTAAATTAAACACTTGGGCCCCTTTTAGATCACTGCGAACAGTAAGTTCAAGAGCGGCGGCAGCATCACGCGCATCTAAATATGCCCAACCAATTTTTGCTGCAGTTTTAGCAAGTTCAGCGTCGTGATGATTAAATTTAATCGCAAAATCTTCAAGTTCATTCATATTATTTGTATAAGGAAAGCGAAAACCCACAAAGGTGGTATCGCTGCGCTTGGACCACATCAAAGCGGCTTGCTCATTTGCTTCTTTGCAAAGGGAATAACTCTCGGTGCACATCAGCGGATGAGGCTCAGTCATAGGCACGTAGATTGGTGAACTCCATTCATCTGACCATGCTTGGCCGTATGCAGAACAACTTGATGCATAAGCAACGACGCGACATTTTGCATTTGCAGCTGCACTAAAAATTGCAAAAGTCGCATTGACATTATTTTTATAGACGTTGTATTGGCGCTCATCCCTGGGACTCGGAATACCAGCCATGTGGATGACCGCATCAGAATCAGCTACCACCTTGTCGGCAAAATCTAAATCTGTTAAATCGCCCACATGTAACTTGATTCCAGCAGGCACTGGTCCATCTGCGATATCTACCGCGACCACCTCATGGCCACGATCTACGAGGAGTTGAGTGGTAACTTTTCCGATTCGTCCTATTGCACCAGTCATTGTGATTTTCATGGTCGCGAGCCTAGCAACACTCCATTTCTATAGGGAAGGTAAACCTGTCATAATCAGATCGTTGGGGTTTTTGAACTCCTGTTTTGCCGAAGTGGCGCAATTGGTAGCGCACCCGACTTGTAATCGGGCGGTTAGGGGTTCGATTCCCCTCTTCGGCCCGAATAATTAAATAAATGATTCACGGATGAACGGAGAGTCCATTGGATTTAACCATTCTGACCCGAGAGTTAACACCTTTTGAGCATCTCGTTGGTAAGCACATGTGCGACGGACTTTCTAACGCCGCGATCGCGATTAAAACCGCACACACTGAGAAAGTAATTGAAAATACTATTTCACGACTTGCAAAAGCTTTTGCACTTAAATCAGCACCAGATATAAACATTAGAGTTTTACTAGCGCTTGCTTATCGTTCTCATTTTGGTGATAGTGCATTTGATAAAATAAATGTTGCGTGTAGCCATCTTGAAATTGGTCCAGATGGAAAGCAAATCTGTACTAGACACATTTAATTTAATTGTGATCTATATCTAAGTGTCAGCACTCAACAATCTTCGCTAAGGGCTGGCCCCGGCAAATTTGTATTCCCTGCCTATTGATCAGGAGTTCAATAGTGATGAAGGCATAAGTCTTCTAAATGCAGGGGGAGATGTAACTATGAGAAGAAAAAGATTTGATGCAATGGTCAGCCTAGTTGGATTAGGTTTGAGTATATTTTTATTTGTTGCGGCGGGGCTACTTAACTGGGGTTATTCATTTGCAGATAACACTGTGAAATCACAATTGGCTGCACAAAATATTTACTTTCCAGAAAAAGGTTCACCAGGGTTTGACGCCGAAACTTTCCCAGATTTGCAGCAGTATGGTGGAATGCAGATGACAACTGGAAAACAGGCACAGATGTATGCCGACCATTACATAGCCGAACATTTAAATAAAATAGCCGGCGGAAAAACTTATTCGGAGGTAAGTACTCTTTCACGTGCTAACCCAACAGATGCTGCCTTGGCCGGGCAAGTGCAAACTTTGTTTCGTGGCGAAAGCTTAAGAGGAACCTTGTTGACTGCATTTGCATTTTGGCAGTTAGGGCAGATCGCAAAACTTTCCTCATACGCCGCACTTTTGGCCGGTGGATTGATGTTGTTTATGACAATCCTGGGATACCGACATCTTCGTCGCACTCCTGAAGAGGCGACGATCTAGTCCCCTAACTCTCCGTGGGGGATAGCCATTTGGCTCTGGATGAAAATTCAGAGCCATTTGGGTTTTATGGCAAAACCGATAACCTCATCCGCATGATTATTGATTTACGTTCAGACACGCTCACTAAGCCATCAGAGGGGATGCGACTTGCGATGGCAAGTGCTGAAGTTGGTGATGATGTTTATGGTGAGGACCCAACAGTTAATTCACTAGAAGAACGAGTGGCAAAAATGTTTGGGAAAGAAGCCGGATTATTTACGCCGACTGGATCAATGGCAAATCAATTGGGAATTCGTTTACTTGTAAAACCTGGTGAAGAGTTGCTTTGTGAAGAAGATGCGCATGTAGTCCGAGCCGAATTAGGAGCAAGTGCGGCTCAAGGAGGCGTAACAACTCGAACATGGCACGCAGAACGCGGATTATTAAATGCTGATGAAGCGATTCGATTGGCTAGACCAGATGCTGGTGCATATTTAGTTTCTACAACAGCAATCGCAATTGAGAACACCCATAACTTTGGTGGTGGAACAGTTCAACTGATTAGCGAAATCGCAAAGTTATATTCACTAAGTAAAGAAGTTGGAATCTCATTACATTTAGATGGCGCTCGGATATGGAATGCACACATAGCAACTGGAACACCATTGCTGGAATATGGAAAATACTTTGAAACTATAAGTGTCTGTCTATCAAAAGGCATTGGTGCACCTATCGGTTCAGTTTTACTTTCAACTAAAGAGAATATTGCGGTTGCTCGAGTTTGGCGAAAAAGATTAGGCGCTGGAATGCGCCAGGTAGGAGTACTTGCTTCGGCAGCACATTACGCACTCGATCACAACATCGCACGATTGGCTGAAGATCATCGCAATGCGCAAATTCTTGCAAGTGCTATCCACTCCGTCGCCCCGGATTTGGTAGATCCAAAAGTTGTTGACTCAAATATTGTGGGTTTAAATCTGAACTCGCATCGATTAAATGCAAGCCAGGCCAGTACAGCGCTTAGAGAAGAAGGCGTCTTTGCTAGTGCTCTAGGGCCAAGATATTTGCGCTTGGTTACTCATATGGATGTAAGCACAGAGCAAATTGAAATTGCAGCCACAAAACTAGTAAAGATTCTGGTCTAGTGGCAAGCACACCGCCTGTTCGATAAAGTAGTGGTATGAAAATCCTTTCAATAGATGGCGGTGGCGTGCGTGGGTTGATCCCAGGCATGATTATTGTTGAAATTGAAAAGCGCATGGGCAAACCCATTAGCGAATTTTTTGACTTAATTGCGGGAACATCTGCTGGCGGACATATTGCGCTAGCGCTTGCCACGCCTGGTGCTGATGGAAAACCTAAATGGAGCGCACCAGAGTTGGCCGCTTACTATCGTGAAGCGTATGGACGGATCTTCGATAACTCCGGTTTTAAAGTGCTCGATGTTTTGAAAGGATTAACAAGCGAAAGATATTCCACAGATGGAATAGATGCTGCTCTAGATGAGATTTTCGGAGAGAGTAAATTAAGTGAAGCATTAATTGAAGTGCTGATTACTGCATTTGAAGTCGAAAGCGGAGAACCACATTTCTTTTTAAGAAGTGAGGCACGAGAGAATCCTAAAAAAGATCACTTAATGAGTTTTGTGGCACGAGCAACTAGTGCGGCACCAACATATTTTGAACCAGCTGCAAAATTTAATAATGAAGAAAGTATGGCTTTTCTAGATGGAGCGGTTTTTGCAAATAATCCAGCAATGTGTGCTTTTGCTCATGCGCAATCTTTAGGATTTGATGAAGACGAAATGACCATTATTTCTTTAGGCACTGGAGCTGTATCTCGGATTTTGCAATATGAAGAGGTTCGCCATTGGGGATTAGCAAACTGGGCTAGACCCATCTTGGACATTACTTCACAAGCAAGTAACCATGCAATCGATTGGCAGTTAAACCACATTTTGCGCAAGGGACATTATTTTAGAGTCCAACCACTCATGTCTGGCATGAGATCTGCGATCGATGATGCCCGGCCTGAAACGATTAAGGCTCTCGAAGAGGCAAGTCGTGAAGTAATTGTTAGGCACAATGAGGATCTCGATAAATTATGTCAACTGCTAGCTGATTAATGATTGGAATCTAAATGTCTAATGTAGTTATAGCCGAGTTTCGCGATTCAGGAGATCGTTTTGTAGAAATAGCCAAAAGCATCTCGAGCGAAAAGTTGCATAAAATCACAGTAAATGATGAATGGTCTCCGGCAAATATCATTCACCACATGGCTGATTCCGAAGCACATTTTTATATTAGATATTTGCGCGTACTCACTGAAAATCTGCCAACTACCGAATTTTTTGATGAAAATGTCTATCCAGAGCTTTTGCAATATGAAAAGCGTGATGTAAATGCGTCTATTGCACTGATTGAAGGTATTCGAGCTTCTAGCATTTCGCTCTTTAATAATTTTAGTGAGGAAGATTGGCAACGCAAAGGTTTGACTTCTGAAGGAAAAGAGTTTGTATTAATTGCCTTAATCAAAAAAGCACGTTCACATATCACGGACCACGCAAATCAGTTAAATGAAACTCTTCTAGCTATTTAAATTAAAGCGCATCCATAATATGGCGGTTACCTCGGTCAAAGGTTAGATAATTCCAAGACCAATCTGCAATCGTTCCAATTTTGTTACGGCCACCAAGTAAATAAAACAAGTGCAAGAATAACCAAATACCCCATGCTATGAAACCAGAAATTCGTAAACCTTTTACTTCCACTA
>WLKK01000049.1 GCA_009701305.1 Actinomycetota bacterium
GCACGAGCGGTCACCATCTCAGATACAAAAAGTCCAGCACCTTGTTCGCGGCAAAGCAATCTAAAAGCGGCATTAGTAATTCCAGCCATTGGGGCTAAAACAACTGGAGGGTCTATTTGGATCTCCCCAGTTGGGATTTGAAGTTTGAGCGGCTTTAACAGCCGAGCAGGCGTGGAGCTAACCATGTTTCCACTTGATCTATAGAGATGCGGACTTGTTCCATCGAATCGCGTTCACGAATTGTTACTGCGTTGTCTTCAAGAGATTCAAAATCAACTGTGATGCAATATGGAGTTCCAATTTCATCTTGACGACGATAGCGGCGACCAATAGCACCCGAATCATCAAAATCAATACTCCAATTTTTGCGCAATTGCGCCGCAAGATCACGAGCTTTAGGTGACAAATCAGCGTTACGAGACAACGGCAATACTGCAGCTTTAATTGGGGCCAAGCGATGATCAAGACGTAACACAACCCGCTTTTCCATCTCACCTTTTGCATTAGGTGCTTCATCCTCAGTGTAAGCATCCATCAAGAAAGTAAGTGCGCAGCGATCAACTCCAGCCGCTGGTTCAATTACAAATGGAGTCCAATGCTCATTTTTTTCTTGGTCAAAGTAAGAAAGATCTTTTCCAGAAGCAGCAGAGTGCGCTTTCAAATCAAAATCAGTTCGGTTAGCAATACCTTCAAGTTCGCCCCATTCAGTGCCCGCAAATTCAAATTTATATTCAATGTCTGCAGTCCGTTTTGAGTAATGCGAAAGTTTCTCTTTTGGATGATCATAAATTCGCAGGCGATCTGGATTTATACCTAAATCTTTGTACCAAGCTAATCTGGTATCAATCCAATATTGGTGCCAATCCTCGTCAGTACCTGGGACTACAAAAAATTCCATCTCCATTTGTTCAAACTCCCGAGTACGGAAAATAAAGTTTCCTGGAGTAATTTCATTTCGGAAAGATTTTCCAATCTGTCCGATTCCAAATGGTGGTTTTTTGCGAGACGTAGTCATTACTTGATCAAAATTTATAAAAATGCCTTGTGCTGTCTCAGGACGCAAATATGCCAAGCCAGATTCATCTTCGACTGGTCCTAAATAAGTTTTTAGTAATCCTGAAAATTGTTTTGGAGTAGTGAACTGACCTTTGTTTCCGCATGCAGGGCAATTAATATCAGCCAAAGATTCTGGCGCCTTCTTATGTTTTGCTTCGTACGCTTCTTCTAAATGATCAGCGCGGTAACGTTTATGGCAAGCGGTGCACTCTGTTAATGGATCTGAGAAAGTTGCAACGTGTCCAGATGCTTCCCAAACTTCACGCGCCAAAATTACGCAGGAATCAATTCCCACAATATCTTCGCGGCCCATGACCATGTATTTCCACCATTGGCGCTTTACATTGTTTTTTAGCTCGACACCCAGTGGTCCGTAATCCCATGAAGCGCGCAATCCTCCATAGATTTCAGAGGATGGATAAACAAATCCCCGGCGCTTGGCCAGGCTGACAATAGTTTCTAAACGATCGGCCATCTTGGTAGAGCTCCTTCATCCGGCTGGCTGTCGGCGAATATTTGGATTGCTCCGGAAAATTCCGGGATCACACCAGGCTGGCGCAACGGGGTAATTCTACCTTCACGCGGGCTGATTCTGGTTAATCTCGCAAAAATCTGCCTTCTCAACTGTTGGTAGGGTCTGCGTTATGGATGGGGCAAATTTAGCAATCGGATTGGCCGCACTTACTGCAATTGCTACTACCGCAGGCGGAACGTTGGCAATTCGTTCGCGCGACCACTTGCACTTAATTCTTGGATTATCGGCTGGTTTGCTACTTGGTTTAGTTGCATTTGATCTGTTGCCTGAAGTTTTCGAATTAAATGAAAATACTTTTGGAAATGTCCCGGTTGTTTCACTGGCGTTTGTAGCTGGATTTCTAGCTTTGCATATTGCTGAAAAAATATTCGGTTCACATGAACCAGCGGAATCTCATTACGGTCATGCTCATGATCACTCAGTGAATATCGCCGGCACTCTCGGGGCAATTGCCATGGGGGGGCATGTATTTCTTGATGGTGTAGCACTTGGATTGGCTTTCAAAGTTAGTAATGCTTTGGGCGCTGCGGTATTTATCGCAATTTTGTTCCATGCATTTAGCGATGGATTAAATACAGTTTCATTATTAATCAAGAGTGGACATTGGACAAAAAGAGCAATTTTACTTTTGGGACTTGACGCGGTTATGCGAATCAGTGGAGCAGCGTTAGGTAGTTATGTGATTATTAGTGATCCAACTCTTGCAATCTATCTAGCCATGTTTGCCGGCTTTGTAATTTACTTAGCAACTTCACATATTTTGCCAGAAGCCCATTCTCGCCATCCATCACGCTTAACCATATTCGCAACAATTCTTGGAGTCTTGGCAATGTGGCTAATCGTCGGAAATATTGGAATTAAATAAATTATTTAGCGTTACCAAATCTTCGATCTCTTTTAGCGTAAATCTCAATTGCATTCCAAAGTGTGCGTCGATCAACATCTGGCCAAAGTACATCTAAAAATACCAATTCCGCATAAGCGCTTTGCCACAACATAAAATTACTGATTCGCTCTTCCCCTGAAGATCGTAAAAACAGATCTACATCTGTTGGAACATCTAAATATTTAGCAAAACTCTTTTCATTAACTTTATCTGGATCTATTTTCTTGTTCTTAATATCTTTACCTAATTCGATTGCTGCATCAATAATTTCAGCTCTTCCCCCATAATTAACGCACATATTTAAGGTAAGCACTTTATTTTTTGCAGTGATTTTTTCAGCTCGTTCTAACTCATCAATAACGCTTTTCCATAATTTACGATCACGACCGGCCCATCTAACCCGAACACCTAGATCATGCATGTCATCTAGGCGACGGCGGATTACATCTCGATTAAATCCCATTAAGAACTTAACTTCTTCAGGTGATCGTTTCCAATTTTCAGTTGAAAATGCAAAGGCGCTAATTTCTTTGACGCCAATTTCTATTGCACCCTCTATTAAATCAAAAAGTGCGGCTTCCCCAGCTTCATGTCCAGCAGTTCTTGGCAACCCTCTTTGTTTTGCCCATCTTCCATTTCCATCCATCACAACCGCAACATGATTTGGAATTAAGTTTTTTGAAAGTTTTGGAGGTTTAGCACCACTTGGATGTGGTGTTGGTTTTCTCATGCCCGCTCTACCAATGGAAGCGAACGTAGCGAACGCTCTAAGTGGTACTGCAAATATGCGGCGATCACTCCGCTTGCTTCTCTCCTGCTTCGAGGATCGCTGCTTTCGGCAACATCCCACTGGCCAGATAGCAGTGCACCCATCAATTCAAGAGTAGGCGCAGTAACAGTTGCAGCCCCTGAAGTTCGGCAATTTGTACAAATACTTCCACCACCAGAGAGTGAGAAGAAGCGATGTGGACCAGCCGCTTCGCACACCGAGCAATCTTCAAGTGAAGGCGCGTAGCCGCCGACCGATAGTGAGCGAAGTAAAAACGCATCAAGAATTAAAGATGGTTCATGTTCGCTATTTGCAAGTGATCGAAGGGCTCCGATGACTAATAAAAATTGTTGTAAAGATGGTTCGTGCTCATTGAGAGTAAATCGCTCTGCTGTTTCCAAAATTGCTGAAGCAATAGTCCACTTTTGATAATCGGCCGAAAGGACATCTCCAAAATTTTCACGAGAAGAAACTTCGGTGACAATATCAAAAGTTTTTCCGGTGTAAAGCTGGACATCAAGGTAGCTGCCCGGCTCAAGACGTGCACCAAATTTAGATCTAGTGCGCCTGACTCCTTTGGCAACTGCTCTAATGCGGCCGCTCTCGCGAGTTAACAAGGTAATTATGCGATCAGCTTCACCAAGACGTTGCGTGCGAATTACGACCGCTTCATCTCGGTAAAGTCCCATAAGCACAACGGTAGTACCTCTGAGTGAGAACTACCTGATAGCGCGGTTGATGGCAGAAACAATTGCCTTCAGCGAAGCGGTGGTCGTGTTTGGATCAATTCCGACACCCCAGAAAGTTTCGCCATCGATGGTGCACTCAAGGTAAGCCGCAGCACTAGCGTCTCCGCCTGATGCAAGTGCGTGCTCGTAATAATCGAGTACCTGCACTTTTACGCCATGGCTTGCTATCGCATCGCAGAACGCTGCAATTGGACCATTTCCAGTTCCATTTAATGTATGGCTAGCGCCGCGATCAGTAATTTCAGCGACCAGTTTTACATCTTCACCAAGAGATGAACTCTGCGAAAGTCCGCGAAGTCTGAATCGACCCCATGGGGCACTTTCAGTTGGTAAATACTCATCTTCAAAAATTCCCCACATCTGCTCAGCGGTAACTTCGCCACCTTCGCTATCGGTTTTAGCTTGGACAACTTGGCTAAATTCAATTTGTAGTCGGCGGGGAAGATCAAGGGAGTGTTCATTTTTCATTATGTAAGCCACTCCGCCTTTACCGGATTGGCTATTAACGCGAATTACCGCTTCATAACTGCGCCCAATATCTTTTGGATCTATTGGAAGGTACGGAACAGCCCATAACATTTGATCAATTGTTTTTCCAGCTGCTTTAGCATCTCGTTCTAGATGCTCAAAACCTTTTTTGATTGCATCCTGATGCGAACCAGAAAAAGCGGTGAAAACTAAATCGCCACCATATGGATGTCGCTCTGGAACACGTAATTGATTTGCATACTCCACAACGCGGCGAACTTCGGAGATATCTGAAAAATCAATATGTGGATCAATTCCTTGGCTCAATAAATTAATTCCAAGTGTTACTAAGCAAACATTTCCAGTGCGCTCGCCATTTCCAAATAGCGTTCCTTCAATTCGATCTGCGCCAGCCATATATCCAAGTTCGGCTGCTGCGACTCCTGTCCCGCGATCATTGTGTGGGTGCAAACTAAGTACTACTGAATCACGATAAGCAAGGTTTCGGTGCATCCACTCGATTGAATCTGCATAAACATTTGGAGTTGCCATCTCTACAGTTGCCGGCAAATTTAGGATTGTTTTCCAAGATGGAGTTGGTCGCCAGATGTCATTAACTGCATCGCAAACTTCTAGCGCATAACTTAACTCTGTGCCGGTGTATGACTCAGGAGAATACTCAAAAGAAACATCAGTTCCTTTGACTGAATCTACAAGTGAAAGGCAGTACTCGGCAGCATCTGTTGCAATTTTTTTGATTCCATCTTTGTCTTGCCCAAATACCACTCGACGTTGCAAAGTAGAAGTTGAGTTGTAAAGGTGAACAATCGCCTGCTTAGCACCTTTTATGGATTCAAATGTGCGATCAATTAAATGTGCTCGCGCCTGAGTAAGAACTTGGATGATTACATCATCTGGAATTAAATCCTCTTCAATAATTTTGCGCACAAAATCAAAATCAGTTTGACTTGCACTAGGAAAACCAACTTCAATCTCTTTGTAACCCATCTGAACTAGTAGTTTGAACATGGCTAATTTGCGCGGCGGATCCATTGGATCAATCAATGCTTGGTTGCCGTCGCGAAGATCTACTGAACACCATTTAGGTGCTGCAGTAATTGTCTTCGCCGGCCAAGTTCGGTCAGCTAGATCAATGGGAGTAAATGGCTGATAGCGATGAATAGGTGAATTACTTTTTACTTGTTTTGGGAAATTCATTTGAATCGGGGCTCCTTTTAATTCGCGGCTAATGTTTGATGGATTAACCGGCACGTCAACAACCCGTGACAGGGAGACCGGTTACTTGGCCCCGCCACGGCAGGCAAGGAGGAGTGCGCTGCGACGTGTCATGTCATAAGGGTAAGGCAGGGGCTAGAGAAGTGGCAAATAACGATCAAGTTCGTAAACGCTGACTTGGCGTTGGTATTCAGCCCACTCTGCACGCTTATTTCGAAGTACATACTCAAAGACATGCTCACCCAAGGTTTCGCGCACTAATTCGCTCTGCGCCATGGCATCAATCGCTCCATTTAAATCCCGTGGAAGTGAAGTTAAACCGGCCGCAGCTACCTCTTCCGCGGAAGTTAAATCGATTCCAGCTGGATCTTGCAACTGATACTTACCTTCGATTCCTTTTAAGCCAGCTGCCAATATCACCGCAAATGCTAAGTATGGATTGCATGCTGAATCTGGTGATCTCAATTCGATTCGAGTGGAGTTTGATTTGTTTGGCTTGTACATCGGTATCCGAACTAGTGAACTGCGATTGTTGTATCCCCATGAGATATGTGATGGAGCTTCTCCGCCACCATGCAATCTCTTATAAGAGTTAACCCATTGATTTGTAATTGCCGAGTACTCAGGTGCGTGCTTTAAAAGTCCGGCAATAAAAGAGCGTCCTTCTTGAGAAAGTTGCAGTGGTGCGCCTTCTTCATAAAAAACATTTCGCTCACCTTCAAAAAGTGAAAGATGAGTATGCATTCCAGAACCGGGATGATCAGTAAATGGTTTTGGCATAAATGATGCATAAAATCCTTGATCAAGAGCAACTTCTTTTACAACTAATCTAAATGTCATGATGTTATCTGCAGTGCTTAATGCATCTGCATAACGCAAATCAATTTCTTGTTGTCCGGGTGCGCCCTCATGATGACTGAACTCAACGCTAATTCCCATTGCTTCAAGCAATGTGATGGCTTGGCGCCTAAAATCATTTCCAACAACACTTGGTGTGTGATCAAAATATCCAGCCGAATCAACAGGTTGAGGTGCTTCACCTTTTTTAGGCTCTTCTTTAAATAAGAAAAACTCAATCTCGGGGTGCGTATAAAAACTGTAACCCATCTTTGCGGCCCGATTTAAAGTTCTCTTCAATACATTACGCGGATCTGCAGGCGATGGTGCACCATCGGGCATGATGATGTCGCAAAACATTCGTGCTGCACCCGGTGCTTCAGTACGCCAAGGCAAGATTGTAAAAGTACTTGGATCTGGCATAACCAACATGTCAGATTCTTGGCTTCGCGCAAAACCTTGAATTACTGAACCATCAAAACCAATGCCTTCATCAAATGCATTTTCTAATTCAGCCGGAGCAACTGCAACAGATTTTAGGAATCCAAGCACATCGGTAAACCAAAGCCTGACAAAACGAATTCCGCGCTCTTCTAGTGTTCGAAGAACGAACTCTTTTTGGCGCGCATTTTGCGTTTCTGGGCTATTTTGATTACTGCTCAACTGGCTCATCCCTTAATCCTGCCTCGTGTGCGTTTCGGCTGTGTTAACAAAATTCCTGCTTGGAGGCGCCTTTTTTGGCTATTTAGGGACTATTTAGCTTGCCTGCCCCAGGCCGAAATGATCGGCAAACGTCGATCTTTACCAAATGCTCGGGTGCTGATCTTGGTACCAGGTGGATATTGGCGACGTTTGTACTCAGCAGCGTCGACTAATCCCACCACGCGGTTTACAACTGCTGGATCAAATCCAGCCGCGACTATCTCTTGAGCACTCTGATCTTGGGTGACATATCGATTTAAAATTTGATCGAGAGTTAAATAATCACCGAGTGAATCAGTATCTTTTTGATCAGGACGTAATTCAGCGCTTGGTTCTTTCTCAATAGAACGGATTGGAATCGGCGGAGTTTGTCCATTGGTTATCGCAACTTTATTTCGCCACCGCGCCAACTCCCAAACTAATGATTTCCAAAGATCTTTTATCGGCGCATATCCCCCGACAGCATCTCCATAAATTGTGGAGTACCCGACTGCAAGTTCGCTCTTGTTTCCGGTTGCTAAAACTAAATGTCCTTCTTGATTTGAAATTCCCATCAAAGTTGTACCGCGAACCCGGGCTTGTAGATTTTCTTCAGCAACTCCAGTGAAGTGCAGCAACTCCAAATAGCTATCCACCATGGTTTGTATTGGCACCACTCTAAAATGAATCCCAGTATTTGTTGCTAGTTCTTGCGCATCATTAAGTGAGTGATCAGATGAGTATTTACTAGGCAATGCGACGCCATGGACTCGATCAGCACCAATTGCATCAACAGCAATAGCAGTTACCAGAGCAGAATCGATTCCACCTGATACTCCGAGAATTACCGATTTGAATTTTCCTTTTTCAACGTAATCACGCAATCCAGTAACTAGTGCGCCCCAGATCTCAGCTTCGCGGTCTAATGAAGGGGCGATACCTGCTGAATTTGGAGGATAAGGGGCAAGTATCTGGTCACTTATTACCACATCTGGGACAGATGAATGAGATTTACTCTGCATATCTATCAGCAGTAAGCCTTCAGAAAATTGTGGCGCTCTTGCCATTGTTTCACCACGTTGATTCACCACAACACTATCTCCATCAAAAACCAATTCATCTTGACCGCCAACCAGATTTACATATGCAACTGGTGCCCCAATTTCGCGAGCTCTACGTGAAATTAAATTGAGACGTACATCATCTTTTTCTTTTTCATATGGACTGCCATTTATAACAACCAACGCACCTGGGGTGCGCGCTGCGATCTCGGGCATCAATCCACCGTCTTGCCAAATATCTTCACAGATCGCAAAAGCCAGATCTATTCCATGCACTCGGACAACTAAAGATTTTGCACCAGGAATGAAATTTCTAAACTCATCAAATACGCCGTAATTTGGAAGATGGCGTTTTGCGTAAGTTGCGACAACTTGATTTCGATAAATTACGGCGAGCGCATTCTGTGGTGCGCCAACTGGAGTCCCAAGTCGATCAAGTGCGCCATCAATCTGATCTAAGTAACCAACAACTACGACTATCTCCCCCAAACCCGAAAGAGATAATTGAGTTGCTAATTGGGCAACTGCGGTTCGGCTAGCTAATCTAAAAGCAGAGCGAAGCGCTAAATCTTCAACCGGATATCCGGTAACCACCATTTCTGGGAAAACGACAATATGTGCTCCGCCTGTCGCGCCATGTTTTACGTACTTCAGGATCAATTCGCAATTGTCATCAATTGCGCCCAAAGTGGGATTTACCTGAGCAAGGGCGAGCCGTAATTGAGCAGACGGGTTAACTGTGGGGCCCGGCTGGACTGGTATCTGGCCGGCATCAGCTGAAGCGCTCATAAATACAGCCTACTGTCCCTATATATATGGTGCTGATTTGAGGCGGGGATTTTGGCTGTGTGCCAACTGCCCGCCGAAGTGAGAGGATTGCAGTTGTTACCTTCAAAACTGACCCAGGGACCCACGTGGCCTTGAGGGGAGAAAAATGGAACCGGTTAACGCGATTTATGGTGGTGCCATTCATAGGCGCATTACGACTTTAGATATCACAAAATCAAAAGGTCAAGGCAAGTGGGCGATGCTCACTTCTTATGAACAACTAACTGCTGAAATATTTGAGCAAGCTGGAATTCCGGTTTTGCTTGTTGGCGATAGCGCCGGCAATAATTTTTTAGGTGGAGAAAATACAATTTCAGTAACAGTGGATGAAATGATTCCATTGGCACGGGCTGTAGTTAGTGCAACAAAACGTGCACTTGTGGTTGCTGATCTTCCATTTGGTTCTTTTGAACAATCTCCTGAGCAAGCTTTACAAACCTCCATCCGCTTTTTCAAAGAAGCTGGTGTGCAAGCTGTAAAAATTGAAGGTGGGGCAAAGGTCACACCACAAATAAAAGCGTTGATTAAAGCCGGGATCCCAGTCATGGGACATCTTGGATTAACACCACAATCGATTCACACTTTAGGTGGCTATCGAGTACAAGGTCGTGGTGAAAATGGTGCCACCATAATTGCAGATGCAATTGCATTACAAGATGCTGGGGTTTTTGCATTAGTTCTCGAATTAGTCCCAGCAGAATTAGCTGCTGAAATTACCGCCGCCGTAGAAATCCCAACTATCGGAATTGGGGCTGGAAAAGATTGCGACGCACAGGTTTTAGTGTGGAGTGATCTAATGGGCTTAACGGCAAAGCCACCGAAGTTGGCAAAGGCTTACCGAAACTTACGCGAGGAAATGAGTAATGCAGTCAAAGAGTGGTCGGCGGATGTGGCAAGTGGCGCCTTTCCAGAGGAAAGCCAGAGTTTCCACTAATTCACGCTGCTCTTACCAATTTTGATTTGTATGAAGTTAGAATCATCGGATGAGTAAAACCAAATCTCGGCTTTCCAAATTGCGGGGGATACGAGGGATTGGATTAGATCTTTCTTTGCTTAGCAGAGTCCGCGACTTTCGACTCTTATTTTCATCCGGTCTAGTTTCCGGCCTTGGTTCGATGATCACTTACGTCGCATTGCCTTATCAAGTAAAAGAGATCACCGGTTCATATGTTGCGGTTGGTTTGATGGGAGCAGCTGAATTAATCCCACTCATCGTCTTTGGTTTATATGGTGGAGTTCTGGCCGACTCAGTTGATCGGCGGAAGTTAATCCTGATTGGTGAATCTTGCGCGTTGGCTCTATCGATTATGTTGCTGATAAATGCGCAATTAGATAACCCCCGCTTGTGGGTGCTTTACGTAGTTGGCGGGGCTTTTGCTGGAGTTAATGGCTTACGTGGCCCGAGCATGGCCGCGGCAATCCCGCGGATTGTTTCGCACGAAGATCTTCCAGCAGCGAGTGCAATTATGGGATTGCGGTATCAAATTCCAGTAATAGCTGGACCCGCTCTAGGTGGAATTATCATTTCAATCTGGGGTGTGACTCCGGCATTTTCAATTGATGTGATCTCCTACGCACTCTCCTTGATACTTTTACTGCAAGTTTCCCGCATTCCGCCTAGCGAAAAAACTACTCCACCATCAATGGGGGCCCTATTTGAGGGAATCAAATACGCCAGTAGCCGCCAAGATTTGATGGGCACCTACCTGATCGACCTGGCCGCGATGTTTTTTGCGATGCCTACTGCTTTGTTCCCATTTTGGGCTGATCAATTGCACTCTCCACAATCACTTGGATTCTTGTATTCGGCTGGAACTGTGGGCGCATTGTTAGTAACTCTCACTAGTAAATGGACATTGAAAGTGCATCATCATGGTCGAGCTATTATTTTTGCGGCACTTGTTTGGGGAGTTTCAATCGCACTTGCTGGCATTTTTGACAATGTTTATTGGGTTTTATTGTGTTTAGTTGCTTCGGGGGCAGCCGATCATGTCAGTGTTATTTTTCGCGCAACTATCTGGAACCAAACAATTCCAGATGAGTTGCGTGGCCGACTTGCTGGCATTGAATTACTTTCTTACGCAGTTGGACCAATCGGTGGACAGATGCGCGCCGGTGGAATGGCAGCGGTTACCGGATTGCGCGGGGCAGTAATTGGTGGTGGATTGTTGTGCATCGCATCGGTAACCGCATTGAGTACGGTTTTACCGAAATTCCGAAAATATGATGCGCGTACCGACCCATACGCGGTTTCTGAACGGGAAATCCGGGCAGCACGAGCATTATCTGCGTTGAAAACCGAAAATTCGGCGCAAGAAAAGTAAGGAAAAGTAAGGAAAAGTAAATTTGTAGCAGGGCACAAAAATTGCAAAATATTGGTGTGCGACACGGCACAAAATAATTTGCGCAAATGCTGGAACTTATTGCAAAAGAGTGGAACCCTTCTCTTAACAGGTTCGGTGACGGATCGAACCCAGCTGAC
>WLKK01000005.1 GCA_009701305.1 Actinomycetota bacterium
TAACCGAGTGCATGTTCGGCTGAAGATAGCTCTGGGGCGGCGAGCATGAACTTGATCAACGCATCTTGGACCACTTCTTCGGCGCGATTGGTGTCCTTGAGAATGCGAGTGGCGTGGGCACGAAGCTCAGCAGCATTTTTGGTGTAGAAAACACCAAAATCCGCAACACTCCACGAGGTGGGAGCGGCGGATGCCGTTGAAACTTTCATACCTTTACGCGCCATTTATTACTTACCCCTAGGTCTTGCTTTTATTACTCAGGCCACCGTCGCGGCCCTACAACCACTACTACGGATTGATCACAGCTTTGTAGCGCTCACCGGACAAATTACCCATATCGGACATATACTATGGGTCCTGCTGGAATCTTGCTGCATTTGCGCACAAAGCGCTTTGTTCTTCAGGCGGATCGAACTCAAATAGGGCGCAATCACTTAGCTTCAAGAGATTGCTTGCGGGAAAGCCCACTATATATAGGTGTAATTCTATCTGTAAGCAAAGAAATCTGCGGGAACTCTAAAGGGCGTGTTGAGAGTGAAAGCCCAGATCAGAGGCTTTTCATGAATATGTGCTGAGACTCACCGGAGATTCTCACGGGCGTTATAGATATTTTTAAATGAGTGGGCCCTCATGGGCTCGAACCGTCGATCCGGTTTTCGATTTTAGGTGAGGACCGGGGAAATGCATTCGGCCATGTCCCGAGACTTCCAGAGATTTGGAACTGAACCTGACAATGCTGCAAGAGAGAAATATCAAGAGTTCGGTGGGGTGGTTTGGGATTCTGCATCCTCTGCTCTTAAAACTGGATTAACATGTTACCTGGTCACAATGTTCCACGTAAATGAGCATCTTTATGAACCGTTTGAAGAATTGGATTTACTTCAACCGACTAGTTTGTCGCCGAGATACATAAAGAGAATCAGATTTGAGAGTATTTTTGTGCGGTCTTTCTGGTGAGTCAACTATTTCGCCATCCTGGCGGCTTTCAGTGCGTATGATTACTCTTACATTAAAGAAAGAGACTTCAGCTTCATGAATCCAAATTTCGATATCTTCATTATTGCCGAGGCGGGTATAAACCATAATGGTGATATTGCTCTAGCCAAAAGACTCATGGACATAGCAAAGTCTGCAGGATGCGACGCAGTAAAATTTCAAAAACGTGCGCCCGAGATTTGTGTTCCCAAAGCAATGCGAAACGTCATGCGTGAAACGCCTTGGGGAGACATGACCTACTTTGATTACAAGAAAAGAATTGAATTTGGGTCTGATGAGTATGATGAAATTGATCGTTACGCAAAGGAAATAGGAATTGCCTGGTCCGCTTCTGCTTGGGACTTACCAAGTTTGGATTTCCTTGAAAAGTATGAGATTCCTTTTCATAAAGTTGCCTCTGCCTTAGCGACCAATATCCCGTTTCTCAAGGCAGTAGCAAAAATAGGGAAACTGACATACGCATCCACTGGAATGTGTACTTGGATGGACATCGACACTATCGTCAGAATATTTGCTGAAGCACAATGCCCGATGGTCCTTATGCACACGATTTCTACTTATCCAGCGGATGAATCACAACTAAATTTAAGAATGATCCAAACCCTGGCGGAACGATATGGACTCCCAGTCGGCTACAGCGGCCATGAGGCTTCAATTTCACCTTCAATTACAGCTGCCGCATTGGGTGCAGTGGCGGTGGAACGTCATATAACTATTGACCGCACTATGTGGGGTACTGACCATTCCGCTTCACTTGAACCGGCTGGCCTCACTAATTTAGTTGGAGCTCTCCGTAAAGTTGCTGGTTCTTTAGGTGACGGGGAACGTAAAGTTGTGCCTGGTGAAGCATCAGTGGCAAAGAAGATGCGTTACTGGGAAACCGATGAGTGAGATACCAGTAGCACTGGTTACAGTTCGCACTTCAAGTGGAAGGCTTCCGAACAAATGTTTTCTCCCTCTAGGAGGAATATCAGTGCTGGAGCATGTAATTCGTCGTGTTCAAACTGGTGAATTACATCCAATAGTGTGCACCAGTGTTGAGGCTAGCGATGACCTGATAGAAAATTTAGCCACTCGCCTAGGTGTCGAAGTTTTTCGCGGAGACCTTGAAAACAAGCTGAATCGGTGGAAGGCCTGCATGCAGGAATTTGGCTTAGATACTGCACACATAGTTGATGCAGATGACCCATATTTTGACCCAGTTGAAATACATGAGAGCTTTGAGCTACTCACTAAGACGCCTTTGGATTTAGTACTTACATCGGCAAGATCAGATTCGGGATTCGCTAGCGTGGGTACTTCGATTAGGTTTAGATTTATCGAAGAGCTTGTAAATCGCGCAACTCAACTTAGGGGAGACAATTTTGATGTTATTCCATGGGATCTACTACTTCGATCGGACGACTGCATGACTTCTATGCCGGATAAGAATTTAGGGATACCTGCTGATGTTGAACTCCGCCTTACTCTTGATTATCCAGAAGATTATGAAATGCTGACCGTCCTTGGCAATACATTTGAATATGATGTCCCAAGGTTTAGCATCGAAAAGCATCTTTTAGCCAATCCTGAATTGACGAAGTCAAATTTGTTTAGAAATGAGGATTTCCTTAAAAATAAACAAGATTTTAAAAGAACTCAGTTCCAGTAGAATGTCAGAAATTAGGGATATGGAAGTGTGAGTTATGCACCCAAATAAGTATTCAGATGCTGCAAGAACTAAGGCCATGGAGGCGTTATTTTCTGAAGTAAATAATGACGATGGCCTGGACTGGCCGAGTTCATTTGAGGAGCGCTTCCTAACTGTATCAAAGCAAAAATATGCCGTGGCGGTAAATTCCGGCACATCTGGACTTCATGTTGCTCTCATGGCCCTTGGTGTTGGACCCGGGGATGAAGTAATATCACCGGCTCTTACGGTCATCATGGACACATTCGCGACCCTATATGTTGGTGCTACTCCAGTTTTTGCTGATGTCCTTCAGGATACATGGAACATCGACCCCGCCTCCGTTGAAGCGCTTATCACGCCACGAACGAAGGCGATAATTTCAGTTTCTTGGTTTGGGCTACCAGCAGATCTCGTAAGCTTACGGAGGATAGCTGATAAATATGGCATTGCTCTGATTGATGATTCAGCTGAAACTATCTTGGTGGGAGATTATCAACCGAATAAAGCTTCCGCGCCTGATATACGAGTTTTTAGTTTTGAATCGAAGAAGCATCTGTCAACTGGCGGTGAAGGAGGTATGGTCACTACCGATAGCGCTGACTTAGCAAAAAGGATTAGGCAAGCTGGTGGCCTAGGTTATAGGCATTTATCTGCGATGAAAGGCCGTACAAGTCTCGCCGCAAGAACCTTTCAAAGTCCCGAATATATGCGGTTTGATGCTATTGGTTTTAATTACCGTATGACTCCAGTAACTGCTGCAATCGGTATTGGTCAGCTAGAGGATCTCCCTGAGAAACTTCAAGCAAGATTGGATTGTTCTACTGCCTTTTCAAATGCGATTACTGGTTGTAGTTGGCTTATCCCTCAATCGACACCGGAGGGACTTGTTCACAGTTACTACTCGTTCGGAATTCTTTACGATGGGGAAGCACAAAAAGGGGTGACGTGGCAGGAGTTCTATGATCGATATGCTGAAAAGGGCGGAGATGGATACTATGCCAACTGCTCAAATCCATATCTGGAGCCTGTTTTCAAGGGAAAACACTTTGGAGTGCAGAAATGTGAGTTCGGCTTGGCGCCAGTAGCTGAACTGCTTCAAAAGAACATCATGGCATTCAAGACTAACTATCTGGATATGGAACGTCTCGCAGAAAATGCAAAGATTTTAGGTGAACTCATCGACGAGATTGGAAGATGACGTGAGTCAGAAGAGACTTCTAAATAAGGTAATTGTGATTACTGGGGGTGCGGGCCTGCTTGGGCAAGAGCATGCAAAAGCAGTTTTATCCGAAGGTGCAACTGCAATTCTCCTAGATATTGATTTTGATGGTTTAGTTCATGCCTCAATCGATTTGGTCGCCGAATACGGCACAAAAGTTGTTTTGCGTCAGTGCGATATAACAAATGATGAAGCAGTTTCAAAGATTTCCCTTGAAATAAATTCCTCCGTTGGGGTTCCATGCGGACTTGTTAATAATGCTGCAATAAATCCAAGTGTCGAAAAGAATACAGCGACCTTTAGCCGCGTGGAATCCATTAACTACGAAGAATGGAAACTTCACTTAGACGTGGGGCTTTACGGCGCATTTCTTTGTTCTAAGGTTTTTGGCGCAGCAATGATTGAAAATGGGATTTCTGGATCAATCGTAAATATTTCTAGTGATCATGGAATTATGGCGCCGAACCAAAGCCTTTACAGGGTATCTGGGAAACCAGATAGCGAACAACCAGTGAAGCCGGTTATGTACTCCGTAGTCAAACATGGACTCATTGGCCTAAGTCGGTACTTTGCCACTTATTGGGCTACGTCAGGCATTAGAACGAATTCTCTCTGTCCTGGTGGTGTCCTCAACGGTCAACCTGAGGAGTTTCTCCAGCGATTCAATCAACTTGTCCCTCTTGGTCGTCCCGCTAACCCTAATGAATACCATGGAGCACTATTATTTCTCCTCTCTGATGACTCAACATACATGACAGGCAGCACATTAGTTATAGACGGCGGCAGATCTATCTGGTAACCGAAGGATAAGGAATGATTTATTGTTTTGATTTGGATGACACTCTCTGTTCTGGCACATCAATGAAATATGAAGAAGCCGAGCCTTTCATTGACCGAATCAATCGAGTCAATCAACTTTATGACACCGGACACACAATAAAAATCTTCACTGCCCGAGGAAGCGAAACCGGAATTGATTGGAGGCACGTCACAGAGGAGCAACTTTCGAATTGGGGTTTGCGATACCACATCCTCTTGCTTGGCAAACCGGCCGCCGACGTTTATGTTGATGACAAAGCATGTCATGAAAAAGACTTCGCTTGGCGCTTAGATTAAAGAGCTTCTTGGGATGCATAGGTTTCTTTATTCTGAGTTATTCAAGAAATTCTTACATGACTACTATTCTTTAGTTGATCCAGGATATTAGGACTCAGCTAATATGAAAGGGTCAAACTAGTAAGAGGTAACCCTGAAGTGCGTGTTGCGAGTTCCACAGGGGTAAGTAAGTGCAACCCCCTAAATTTAAGAAGCAGTACCCGCCATGTCCAGCCATAAAATTTGGCTAGCGCGGTATCAATTCAGATATATGTGAAAGGTATTGCTAATCTCTCTAGAAAAGGAATCTGATCCAAAAATTTTCTCCTAAATAAATCACGATCCTTAGGTGCGTGGACAATAAGCCTGTCTACTTCTGCAAAAGCTAATGAAGACGATGGGATGCTCACCGAATATTTCACTTGATGCGATTGCAAAAAAAATTCAGCCGGGATGTGCCTCTCGGACACGTCTTGGTGAAAGACGATCTGCTCTTTCTCCGGGAAATAATTCGAATAGTCATAAATATCATTTGGATGGTTCTTTAAAACAACTTCCAAATTTCTTTCTCTAGCAATATCTTTAACGCTTAAAAAAAAGTTCTTACTAAATTCTTCATCAATTCTGTCATGTCTATAAGGCATCACTAATAAATAGTTTTTTTCAGTGTTATCTTTAAAAAAATTCACTAAGCCGCACTTTTTTTTATCATTTATACCTCTAGTAATTTTCTTTAGTACTGGAATATTTAAATTAAAAGTATTGTGAATAGTTCTTGAATTTTTTTTATAACCCTCAATGTTGTATCCATAAAGCAAATCTTCTTTAGCAAAATCTACTACCTGCCAAGAATTCCTTAATTGGTATTTAGTGTATGGAAAATTTATATAATTTTTAAATCCGAATCTGCAGTAATTATCACTCCCATACATGATTAAAGTTTGCCCACTAGGGAAAAAATCCCTTTTCATATTTGACTCAATTATTTTTGATGGATTTGCTAAGTGCTCCTCATATTTAATAACTTCGAAATCAATCCCTAGAGCTTCAGCCACTTGTGAAGAGATTAAAGTAGTTTTATTAGCGTTACGATTGCTATCAATTAAGAAACGATCATTTTCAACAAATTGAACGAATTTAGCTCTTTTAAGATCTGCACCTAAAATACTGCTGCCAAGTATCAAAGATATCGGGTTAGTAAAATGTAATTCATTTGCAATCATTTTTTTAAGTAAACATTTCCATTAGTGTTGGTACGACTAAGCCAAAACTCTTGGACTCCTTCAAGATTGACAATATTGGTAAAAGATGAAGACCAAGAGATTTTATTAAGATATTTCGAATTTCCTATTAGATTTGTTATATCTTGTCTTTCTATTTCATTTAATGCCCCTATTCCTACTGACGCCGCGTATGTTCTTTCCCATATCCTTTTGTTCAATCTAGCAAGAACTTTTGCATCAAACTCTTGCAAATCACTCTTAATTACAAAGTGATCATTAGTTGCGAGATATTTGTTGGAAAACTTTTCGGAATTTAACATTTGAGTTCTAATCTCAGTAATTTGATCACTGGGAACAACTCTTACTGAAAGACTTGTATTTCCCAATTCTCTTTTAAGATCTCTGATGCAAGATGAGAGAAAGTTACTTACATCTTTTTTCCATTCGCCTCTATGTCTGAATTCTTCATACATCATTTCATCTTTAGGCACTTCTATCACGGTGCCTTTTGGTCCCAAGCTAGAAGAAGGATTCAAACTAATTAGCACATTTCTATTTTGTAATTCTACAAACTTTCGTGCAACTTTAATGTGAAAAAATGGGAGCAGTCTATTATTGATTAGAAATTTCCATTTTTTATAGATTCCTATGTGGAAAGATTTGAGTGGGGATAGAGTTATCACCGGAGGGTAAGATTTTGATAAATCTAAAATAATTTCTCTCCCTTTGATAGAAGAATCGAATATAGGGTTTGATCTTATCTAATTTATATTGATAAATATTATGACCTTTTAAGTGACGTAAGGACCCTGAATTAAAATGCAATTTATCGAATGAAAGTGGGCCCTGACGGGCTCGAACCGTCGACCCACGGATTAAAAGTCCGTTGCTCTACCGACTGAGCTAAAGGCCCCAATTGTGCCCAAGAAATCTTAAAGATCCCTCGCGCGCTGGTGAAGTCTAGACCAGAAATCTCCCACTCATTTCTTCTTGTACCCAGTCGGGCATATAGGGTCTACGGCACTTACTTTCTTAGTTACAGCCCCTTTGCCGCATGAAATCGTCTTAGTCTCAGATTTAGCTGCTGTTGATTTCTTTGGCATTGAGTAGCCAGAATTATTTTTTAAGAAAGTGGCGATTTGGGGAATTGTCAACTCTGCCCCAACTACGGAGAAGTGATCATCATCTCCATACAACCACCCTTTATCAGAGTATCTACTGCAAACTCCCTTTTTACAAAAAAGTGAATCAATACTTATGGTAGATATTAAATTGCTTCTTGCCCAGTTTGCTAATAAGTCAGAAGCATTCTTATCCACTGTTTGCATTTTTGATTGCTGAAAACTCTTTGGTGGTTTATACGGAGACATAACTATTGGTCGCGCAATCATAAAATCCTTCTCATCCGGGAAAATAGGATTATTCTCGATAAGTAATATGTTTGGAACTATCGATCGGAGAGTCGATAGGGCATCTCTTAAATCATCTTGAGATGAATCAGAATATACAAACTGAGAAACTATAATCGCGTACGGTTTATTCTCCTCAACCCATTTTTTCATCGAATTGTTAATATCAATACATTTGTCTAAAACTTGCTCGGGAATACTTCGTTGAAACTGGACATGGCAACCGGCATGAGCCCAAGTTACGGCATTCCACTTCGTGCTCCGCGCAGCATCAACAACCGCCTGTGAAATATGAAGGGCATGTGAATCACCTATCAAAAGTATTGTCTTGGTAGCGCCTGTAGTTTTATAAACACATGGTGGACCCCATTGTAAATCCTTAACACATTTAGGATCTGATGGGGTTGCGTATGTCGGTTGCTGAATATTTCTATCTAGTCCCCAATATTGCGCTTTTTTGCCAATATCCATTGATATGAAAAGGAATAAGGGAAGAACGAGGGTTAGAACTATGGCAGCCGAGATAGTTTTGAAACCACTGGCGATACTCCTGCCTCTGCCTCGAAATCTATTTTCTATTTTTGAATAACTTAAAGCCCCAAGCAATATTGAGGCAACCACAGCTATTGCTGATTGAACTATGCGATTTTCACCCTTCCCGATTTGTGTCACGGGTGAGTATTTTGCAATACATAGCAAAGGCATGTGGACTAAGTAAATCGAGTACGACCGATCACCAACCCATTCAAGTTTCTTAATTAGAAAATCCGGAAGTACATCAAGAGACTTAAATAAAATTAGAATCACTGCAAACAAACTAGCGAGTATTGAACTGACCTTAAGGTTCATGTGTAAGGGGCCGAATAGAATCATGACCACAGCAATTACGGTCAGTAAATGAATACCTTTTGGGATATTAATTGCGCGATTTTGGTATCGATCTAACAAGAGGAATGCAAGGCCACCTGCGGTAAATTGCCAGATCCTATCAATCGGCGAATAGAAAGAAATTTGAGATGCGAGCTGAATTCCTGCCCGAGAATATATAGGTTCTAAGATTGCTGGAAATTGAAATGAAACAAAACTTATTGCTGAAATGCACCCAAGTACCAATGCTGTAGTTTTCTTAATTCTCCTGCGATTATGAAGAAAAAGCATCAAAACAACTGGCAGAAAGATATAGATTTGTTCTTCCACGGACAGTGACCAAGTATGAACAAGTGGATTTGGATTGGGCGAGAAATAGTCCCCTGAATATTTATAGGCACCGACATTGCCTGCAAGAAGTAGTGTTGCAATACCCTGTCTGTATACCCTCTGATGATCGGCAATTGGCCCAAGCAAAAAGATTGTTAACGCTGAAATAGTAAGCGTCACTGCTAAGGCGGGTGCTAGGCGATAGAAACGTGTCTTGTAAAAATATCTTAAATTAGATAAACGCCCCCCACCGTTGACTTGGTCAGTAAATATTCGCAAGATCAAAGGTGTGACTACGAAGCCAGAGATTACAAAAAATACATCCACCCCAAGATAGCCAAGTGGGAAGTAACTCTCGTTGGCATGGAATAGGACAACAGCCAGTACGGCTAGACCTCTAAGAACTTGGATGTCTCTGCGGTATTTTGTGTCACTGAACATGAAAGCCCCCCCCCCGCAAATCGAGCGGCATTAGGTAGTTATCGTATTGCTTGCGCTCACTATTTATTCTTAACTGATGAAATTTTCGTGCCACTGCTGTGCCACAATTTTTAGCTTGAAGGGAGAACCAATGGACACAAACAGATGCCCTAACTTGGCGAAATTGCGCTCAAATTAGGGCATTCAAGGTTTAGGGGTGGATAATATTGGTGTTCGGGGAAAATTGAAGCAGGATTAAAAGTCCGTTGCTCTACCGACTGAGCTAAAGGCCCCAATTGCGCTCAAGGAATCTTGAAGAGCCCTCGCGCGCTGGTGAAGTCTAGACCAGAAATCTCCTACTTATTTCTTCTTATATCCAGCCGGACATTTAGGGGTAACAGCGGTTACTTTCTTGACCAACTTGCCTTTAATGCATGTAATGGTGGTTTTCTTAACTACGGGTTTAGTGATTACGGCTGGCTTTGGATTAATCACAGGCGTTTGTATCAAAGTCTTGGGAGTAGTAGTAATTTTTACCGGGACGATGTCGCTAAATGCAACAGAACTTTGCGAGACTATCCAATTTTTAACTCGTAGATATTTGTCGATGTCAGTTGTCTGCGCAATGTAATCTGGCTGAGTGGCCCCGGTGATGTCAGCACAAGTGGCAACATCGAATGAAACACAATTTTGCCATTGATAGCCAAATTTTGGAGCCTCGGCACCAACCCATGTTCCAGGAGTTGCTGACCATTTCTGCCCGACTTGTGCAAAGCCAATAACAAATGGTGCTGTTTGCAATTGAGTGGCATACATAATTTTACTGGTGTTTGCACTAACAATTGTTCCGACTCCAACACGGTTGGTTGATTTTACGGTGACCCTAATAAAATTATTTACATCATCAAAATTTAGAGTGTAAGAAGTTTTTGTGTCACCTTTTAAATCTATGCACTCTACTTGGCTCATTGCTGAGCATCTTTGCCATTGATAGTTCAGCACTCCGATAGGAGTGCCAGTCCATCCAGTCGAAGAAACAGTTAGTACCTGTCGATCTTTTACAATGCCAGAAATTACGGGAAGGGCACTTGTATTCGGGACTGATGTCCCTAATACAACAGTCGTTAATGCACTTGGAGTCCCACGAAGGCCTAAGTTGTTGGTAGCAGTCACCATTACCCTGATAAATTTACCAATATCTACAGTTAACAATGTGTACGTTGCCTGTAATGCCCCCGAAATTGGAGTACACGTTGACAATTCTATAGTTGTGCAACTCTGCCACTGATAGGTATAGGTTGCCACTGGGAAAGCGTTATAAGTACCAGTAGTAGAGGTGAGCATTTCATCGACAATTGCTAATCCTGATATCTCTGGAGAAGTGATAAGAGTTGGTTCAGCATTTAATCTGGAAGTTGCGTCTGAAATGGATTCCGCAGTTAAATTATTAGCAGTAGCAACTACTGTTACTACACCACGGATATACCTTCCAATTTCTGAAACAGAGATTGTATAAGTTGAATTTGTTGCTGATGGGATATCGGTGCAACTGCTAATTTCTAATGAAGCGCATCGCTGCCATTTGTAACTGTACATCGGAGTTACTACATCAATCCAAGTACCGGAGGTAAGCGTCAGAGTTGAACCAAGCTGTGCGACTCCAGTTATTACTGGGATTACTGTTGCAAGCGGTTGAACTAGCACTCTTCCTGAAATCGCAGTTGCCGCAGTAGTTCCTCCGCCTGCAGATAAAGCGGTCACCTGAAGTTGCAAATAATTTCCACCATCAGCTGCAACTAATTTTAACGCAGAAGTTGTTGCGCCAGTAATTTGCGCGCAACTTACCAACGCCGCAGTAGAGCAGCGATACCACTGATAACTAATACTCGATGGCGTAACGTCCCAAATGCCTGATCCGGCAGTAACAGTTTGACCGACAGCCAGAGTGCCGGCGATTGTTGGCAATGCCGTATTTGTTGGACCAGCCGCGAGCGCGCCACTTGGAGTCATAAAAGTTGCCATAAGAGTCAAAGCGATAGGCTTTGACATGGAGCGAATTAATTGACGCAATTTCATATCTTAATTATCGCTGTTAAGAGCCAAAAATTAGCGGAGTGAACCGCCTTCAAAGGTGGCTCTTTGCAATTTATCCCGATTCGCAATTGCTACGACGTCGCCCGATGGAGGGATTACATAAATGAAAGGAAGATTGGTGATATCTCCTTCGCGCAGGGCTCCAGAAAGCCCGAGGACAAACTCATCGTTAACGATGGGAGCAGCAGGACGGACTGATCCAATGACAGCCGACAAGAACCTGGAAGATATTTGTCCCAACTTATCTTTCTATTTTTTTAAGTAACACAAAATACCAATTTAGCAGTAGTGGTCCCGAAATTTGTAATCTTTTATAATCCAAACTTCCATTTACTATTTCCGTAAAAGTGCCCATTATGTCTTTATTTTTGGGTTTAGGAACATCTATATCAATCTCAAATCGATCTGAAGTAACAACTTCGTAACCATAATCATTTGCTAATCTATTTAGTTTTTTTAATGAATACACATTATAAAAAGTTTTGCGAGGTTTACAATGTTCGAAAACTTCAATTCGAGCAGAAATATCTCCTTCGTAAAATAGACTACTTAGCCCAATCCAGTTAGGTTTTATCATTTCGAAAATTTGCTTCATGGGCGTCTGGATTTCTGGTAGCCAGCTTAAGGTTTGTATACTTATGACTCCATCAACCCCCCCCCACTTGTTTCCTAAATCGAACCAATCTCCCGTATCAAAATCGAGGTTTTTTAACTTGAAGTTTTTTGAAGTTTCTTTAGCTTTAATAATTAAATCACTAGATTGATCTACTCCCACAAAATTAGTACTCGGAAATTTACTAGCTAAGAAAAAGGTTGCAGCACCAGCACCCGCTCCTAGATCGACAACTTTTTTTGAATTTGCTAATTCACGTTTAAAAAAATCATAAAATGCCTTCGTACTTTGTTTCGGATCGTCCCACTGCTTAATGTGGTATTCCATTGATACGGGATCAATCCATGATGTTTGGCCAATATTGGGATCTACCCACTCAGAATTAATCTCTTTACTTCCCAAACCGTAATCCTTTCGTAACGGATCAAATAACTTAAGATTTTTTTATCAGTTTATTTCATAGGAGTTACAATCAAAATATAATGTATCAGGATATGTGCGCTTTTCGTGAAAACTGCTTAGGGAAGTTGGCATAATTTTGTGACTAATTGCAGATTACTGTTTATTGTCAATAGTTAGCGGAGTGAACCGCCTTCAAAGGCTGCTCTTTGCAATCTATCCCTAATTGCAATCGCCACTCCATCCCCTGCTGGTGGGATCACATAAATGGCCGGAAGGTTTTTACGGTCGCCTTCGCGCAACGCTTCATAGAGCCCGCTCGCATACTCATCATCACTGATCGGCGCAGCTAGCCTAATCGCTCCATCAGGAGTTGGGTGATTCGCTGCTGCGATAAAACCCACACCGGCAATACATGCAACTACTGGGTTTATCGGATCTAATAAAAATACTTTTGCTTTTGGTGCGTAATGAGCATCGAGCAAGCCAGATGCGCGAGTTTGCGATTTTGAACTTTCAATTTTTAAGCCTGTTGTTTTCTCAATCATTTCAGCAGTGATTGCGCCGGGGCGAAGTATCCGTGGAGAATCTTCAAGACATTCAATAATCGTTGATTCGACTCCAACCAGAGATGGCCCACCATCAAGAATTACATCCCGATGCACATCTAAAAATTCACCAATCTCCTCTTTTACCGCTTGCGCTGTTGTGGGCGAAATCGCACCGAAGCGATTCGCACTAGGAGCGGCAATCCCGCCAGCAAATTCACGCAATAACGCCAATGCAATTGGATTGGCTGGAATACGAATCCCGACGCTATCTTGCCCGCCAGTAATGAAATCTTTTGCCTTCTCTGATCTTTTTAAAATCAAAGTCATCGGCCCTGGCCAAAAATCGCGGGCTAATGCAATTGCATAATCTGGAATATCAATTGCCCACTGATCTAATTGTGACAATTGCCCAATATGAACTATTAATGGATGGTCGGCAGGGCGGCCTTTCACTCTATATATATGCGCAACTGCAGATTCATTTGTGGCATCTGCCCCGAGTCCATAAACCGTCTCCGTTGGGAATGCCACTAATGCCCCGAAATGTAAGGAGGCGGCGGCATTAGAGATGACGTCTGCGGTGCAATTAGATAGCAGGATTGAATGCTTAGCACCTTCGGAACTTTTGGAACTCACGGAACTATCTTCTCACTCAAAGGCATCTCTAAGGAAAATGAGAGAGAATAAAGCCATGAAAATCAAATTTCCCACCACAGCTTTACTCATCCTCTCCCTTACTGGCTTATCAATATCACCAGCAAGCGCAGCCACCGATGCTTCACCTAAGGGAATAACGGTTTCGGCGACTGGCACTGTCAAAGTTACGCCGGATACAGTGCGCTTAAGCGCAACTATCAGCGCGCTGGCCCCAACAAATAAAGAGGCGCTAGCAAAAGCAAATGAGAGTGCAAATACTTTTCGAACAGTTCTATTAGCCACGAAAATTGCAACAAAAGATATCAAGACCCAATCTTTTTCAGTATCCCCAGAATATAACTACACCCAAGATAAAGGCCAAGTTCTATTGGGATATCGCGCCAGTCAAAGTAGTGAAGTAATTATTCGAGATGAAAAAAATGCTGGACCAATTATTGATGCAATCATCGTTGCAAGTGGAGATGGTTTAGTAATTAATTCTGTTTCACCATTTGTTTTAGAAAGTACAAAAGCAACTACTTCTGCACGTACTGCTGCAGTTAAAACCGCAAAAACAAAAGCGAGCGCTTATGCAAAATTGTTGGCTGTAAAACTTGGCAGAGTTGCTTACTTAAATGAAAACTCATCCCCGGTTTACACCGGACCGGTTTATGCCATGGCAAAAGATTCTGTCGCTGCAACTCAAATTGATTTAGGTCAACAAGAGATCACAGTGACCGTTGAGGTACGCTGGAATATCGGCTGAGGTAAAGATTTAGCCACCATTTAGGCCAAGAATTACCCTCGAGATTAGCCGGTTTTGGAGCCAACCCAATCTGCCGTTACTCTTAGCAGGCTCCACAACGGTAGTAAGTCCCCATCGTCTAGTGGCCTAGGACATCGCCCTTTCACGGCGGTAACACGGGTTCGAACCCCGTTGGGGGCACGTAGGTCAATTTATCGAAAGATAAATTTGGCCCGGTAGCGCAGTTGGTTAGCGCGTCGCCCTGTCACGGCGAAGGTCGCGGGTTCAAGTCCCGTCCGGGTCGCGTAAAGCGCGCGCTGCTTTGAGAAATCAAAGGAAGCGCGTTTTATCTGTAGCAAGTAATTGTTATAGGGCTGGGTAGCTCAGTTGGTACGAGCGTGCGACTGAAAATCGTGAGGTCGACGGTTCGATCCCGTCCCCAGCCACTTCACATTCTTGATGATAAGTATGATCGGAAAATCAATGAGCGAAATTAATTTATTTACTCCATTAAAAATTCGTGGAGTTGAATTCGCTAATCGTCTTTGGGTAAGTCCGATGTGTATGTATTCCGCTAACGATGGCCTAGTTTCAGAATGGCACAGAGTCCACCTTGGTGCTTTTGCAACTGGTGGTGCAGGACTTGTTGTAGTTGAAGCAACCGGTGTAACACCAAAAGGGCGCATCAGTATTGGATGTACTGGGATTTGGAATGATGAACAAGCGCAAGCGTTTAAACCAATTACCGAATTCTCAAAATCAATGGGCAGCAAAATCGGAATTCAACTTGCCCACTCTGGTCGCAAGGGAGCCACAACAAGGCCAGGCAGTGATCATCAAATGGCAACCGAAGCTGAAGGTGGATGGGTCGCCGAAGCACCATCTGCGATTGCTTATGGAAATATGCCAATTCCACAGGCACTTACCGTTTCAGAAATTCAGCAGTTAGTTCAAGATTTTGCTGCTGCAACTAAGCGTGCAGTAAACGTTGGTTTCGATGTAATTGAATTACATGGTGCTCATGGATATTTGTTGCACCAGTTTTTATCACCACTAAGTAATTTACGTAACGATGAATACGGTGGCTCATTTGAAAATCGCGCCAGATTTTTACTTGAAACAGTTAAAGCAGTGCGCGATGCGATGCCAGATTCGATGCCATTATTTGTGCGAATTTCAGCCACAGATTGGGTAGAGGGTGGTTGGGATCTTGAACAATCAACTCAACTAGCAACTTTGCTTAAAAATAACGGTGTGGATTTAATTGACGTCTCATCTGCTGGACTTTCAGATAAACAAAAAGTTGTTGCCGGAGCTGGCTTTCAATTGCCGTTTGCAACTGCAATCCGTAAAACAACTGGGATTCTCACATCAGGGGTTGGATTGATCACGACCGCTGAGCAAGCAGATGCAGTGATTCGCGAAGGAAAAGCGGATGCGGTTTTTGCTGGACGAGCATTTTTGCGTAATCCAAGATGGGCACTCGAAGTTGCACATCAATTAAATGCCAAAGCAAAGTGGCCTCACCAGATCGAACGTGGAAAGCTTTAATTAAATTAAAAGTTCTTCTTTTGAATTAACTTTAGACTTTGTCCAAGAAACTCAACTTGCGCATCCGTTAAATCATGGTGACAAGCAACCAAAAAAGTAGAGCCTGAAATTTTATCCGCTACAGGGTAATTATTCCCTAAACCAAGAGTTGGTAACAATTTTTTCAATGCTGGCTGCTTCGTAAAATTTCCCGTGAGTGGTGGTCTGGTATCTATTTCAAGATTTTCCAGTGATCTCATATAAGATTTTAAATCTTTTAGATTAGAATCGGTTGCTCTGATTGATAATAGCATCCATGTATGACGGTTAAGCTCTTCATCAGATTTTAAATACTCATGGCCAATAAGTTCGAATTTAGAATCTTTAATCTCATTATGAATGTATCTAGCAATTTCTTGCCTTCTTTGAATGTTTTCTGGAAGTCTCTTTAATTGACTTAAGCCGATAGCTGCTTGGATTTCCATTGGCCTAATGTTGTACCCGGCAGATACAAACATAAATCGGGAATCAATTTCTGGATTTTCTAACTCCCACTTCTTGTGATCTGTTCGATTTCTTGACCATCCATGAGACCTGATAGATTGTAAGTCTTGTGCTACCTCGAAATCATTAGTGGCAATTCCACCACCTTCCATAGTTGTTAAGTGGTGGGAAAAGTAAAAAGAGAAAGATCCAGCTTTCCCTAACGTGCCAGCCATCTCGCCATTGAATGCACTGCCTAGAGATTCACAATTATCTTCAAGTAAAATTAATCCAAAATCTTCACATAACTTTTTTAGTTCTTCCCCATCAAGACACAAACCCAGTGGATGGATAATCATTAATGCCTTAATGCTTCTATCTTTTTCAAGTACTTTCCGAACTTCTTTTAAATCAAGACCTAATGTTCTTTGATCGATATCTACAAATACTGGCTCTAAACCTAATTGGATGATCGGCCAAACTGTGGTGGGCCACGCTATTGCAGGGACGATTACTCGAGATCCAGTCGGCAATAATGGCTCACCGCTTGAAGGTCTTACCAAGCTTTCAATAATCGCCAGATTTGCTGAAGAGCCTGAGTTGACCATAATGAAATGCTTTACTTTGAGGTATTCAGCCATTGCCATTTCAAATTCCGCTACTTTTTTACCGATTGTTAACTCGCCAGTACGCAAGACATCGATTGCTGCTTCTATATCAGATTCTGTAAATCCCAGAGAAGCCAATGGTATTTTCACTATTGAAATATAGCCGATTCAAACCAATGTGCCACTTTTATCTAATCATTTTTATGACTAGAGTTGACCCATGAAATATAAAAACCTTGGTCGTTCTGGTCTATCCGTAAGTCGTATCTGTCTTGGAACCATGAATTTTGGTCCCGAAACTGATGAAGCGACCTCACATTCAATTATGGATTCCGCGCTATCTGGCGGACTTAACTTTTTCGATACTGCAAATCGTTATGGTGGATTAAACCAATGGGGCCGTACCGAGGAAATCCTCGGACGCTGGTTTGCAAAAGGTGGAGCACGTCGAGAGAAAGTTGTGCTTGCCACAAAACTTTATGGTGAGATGGATCCTTGGCCAAATAACAAAGGTGTCTCTGCACTTAACATTCGCCGTGCATGCGATGCGAGTTTAAAGAGAATGCAAACTGATTACATTGATCTTTACCAAATGCACCACATCGATCGCACAACGCCATGGGAGGAAGTTTGGCAAGCGATGGAAATTTTGGTCGCGCAAGGAAAAATTCTCTATGTCGGTAGCAGTAACTTCGGTGGTTGGCACTTAGCACAAGCACAAGGTGCGGCTGCGAAACGTAACTTTATGGGCTTAGTTTCTGAACAATCTATTTACAACTTAGTCGTCCGTGATATTGAGCGCGAAGTCATTCCAGCAGCAGAACATTATGGAATTGGAATTTTGCCTTGGTCGCCACTTAATGGTGGACTCTTAGGCGGTGTTCTTAAGAAAGAACGTGATGGCAAACGTCGTCTTGAAGGTCGTTCTAAAGACGCATTAGATGCTGTCCGGCCTCGCGTCGAAGCTTATGAAAATTTCTGTGCTGAAATTGGACAAGAACCTGGCGACGTGGCACTGGCTTGGTTACTTGCTCAACCTTCAGTTACTGCGCCAATCATTGGACCTCGTACACAAGATCAACTGGATTCAGCATTACGTGCTTTGGATGTCGAATTAACCACTGAACATCTAACAAAATTAAATGAAATTTTCCCAGGTTATAAAACTTCACCAGAAGACCACGCCTGGTAACGTTTAAGAAGATAATTCATTGGCTTTTGCTAAAAAACTCAGTTTCGCTTAAACGACTAGCTAGGGCCAATGTCGTAAATGTAGGATTCGAATTCGAACCAGTCGGGAAAACAGACGCACTCAGCACGTAACAGTTTGGCGTTCCGTGTATTTGCAAATCAGAATTCACAATTGAGTTTGAAATACTACTACCCATTCTGGTTGTCCCCATCGGATGCCAATTCGAGCCAAATATAGTTCTCAATCCAGTCACAGATCTGGCTTTTTTATAAAATTTAATCTTAGCTCTAAAGTGACTATTAAATACCATTTGAAAATTAGAAATTGCATCACATAATTTCTCATATGTTGCATCAGAAACTTGATGTTCGTAAATTAACAAATTGTCATCGGCATCTGCAAGGCAACCCTTTGATTCTTTGAATGGGATTTCCTCAGCTTTAACATACACACTATAAAGATTCACTCTAACTATTTTATACAAAATACTTCTTAGGCGGCGTAGTACATAGGAAACTGCTCTTTCAAAAAAAATAATTATTCTAAAGAATGTATCTCCGAGTGATCCAATTGAAAATGTGTACTTTTCTTTCACTTCTTGGAAATAAAAAATAGGCATTGGCTTACGGAACTCAAAATGTACGTTGATTTTTCTAGCATGGGCACCCTTCTGGCTTCTTAAAGCTAAGGCCACCCCAGCACCATGAAATGCCTTAATTGCCCTGTTTTCATTATCGAGTTCCATAGATTCAAAAAATTTTCTATCTTCTTTACGAAATACCCACACTTTTCCCACATATCCCTCAAGATGCTCCATCAAATATTTACCCAGTACGTTAGAAAAGCCTGGCGTAACCAAACTCTCAGATCTCTCCAATAACGCCGCAGATTGTAGAGTTCCACATGAAATAACCACAGAATCAAATGATTGCATTATTAGGTTGCTGCTTTTTTGTAATAACTCTAAGTTTATTTCACTTCCGAATTCAGATTTTGAAATTTTTTTACATAAATGTCCTTCTAGTACGTCGAGGTTTGGATGATCTTGAATACTTTTGAAAAGTTTAATAAAGAAGTCTGCTTTACAAAATCTAAAAATTCGCATTTCAAGACTTTGCGGTAATAGATTTGATTCTCTAGAGAAATGTCTAGCTAAAAATTCTTCATCTGAAAAGTCACCAGCCCCCAACAATTTGTAAAGATTTGCATAGTGTGAAGCTAATTCATCTTTGCCGAAAGGCCATTGTTCAAATTCCTTATTATCTTTATTTTCAAAATCTAATTGCTGAAATTCACTAATCCTTGCTCTCCAGAGCGTACTCCCTCCACCAATTCTGTGAACACCGGCAGGCATTGCACTTGGAGAGTTAAAGACATAATTTTTTTTATTCAAAAGTTTTGACTCTTCGTGCAAATTCCCTGATTCAATCAAAGTAACATTGTGGCCTTGATCTAAGCATAATTTGGCAAAATATATTCCTACTGGTCCACCACCTACTACCGCAACCTTCACACATGCAAGCCTACACCTAAAGAATCTATCAAATAGTTTCCCACGCATTACTCGATCACTCTCGCCAAATTTTTTTTAGTTTTGCTAAAAGGTCATGCCCAAGTAAAAAATCTTATGAATCAAAGCATTCAGCGATCTCTTTTTCGTAGAGAAGAAGAATCTACATGCAGGGTCATGAAATAAGATACGTCCAGTTTTAAAACTTTATCTGAAGATTACAAATAAAGAAATTTATTGATTATATCGCGAGTCTGAGAATTTTTTTCGCCCCAACTGCCTAATGGTGTCGTGTAACTGAGAACCGTATTGAATAAATCGAGCTTCAGAGAAAAAAGAGTTTCCGACACCATAAGTACCACTTAATCCGGCTCTGACTGGAGCCGAATTCCAAACAAAAACACTTTGGCCACATTCTAATAAATAAGATGCCAGAAAAGTATCTGAATTAAAACTGATAATTTCTCCATTTTTTTTATTTTTTATTTCCTCTGTATAAGCTTCTCTTGCTTTATATAAAAAATCTAAAAACACTTCTTTGTTTATCAGAAAAAGTAGTGGGTCTATTGCACGTGTATGTTTTACAAACCAGATTGCGTTTTCCGCATGATTTGGCAATCGCTTTAAAAGATATTGCCAATTTGAAATATAATTTTTTGAATTAGCACACAAAATTAGATCGCCTTTTGGAAAGGCATCCGATTCTAAGGTAAAAATTGTTTCGTCTACCCAACATGCAGCTTTTCCAGCAGAAATCAATTCTGGGTTGGGTGGTGGACAAGCAATAATCTGAACATTTTTATTCACTCTTGACTTTAATAAATTCGCGCAGCCGGTATTTTCACCTACCACAATTTTTATACTACTATGTAAGTTTTTTGCAAATTTATTTATTCCACGACTAGATTCTCGTAAGCGAACTTCTGAGTCTATTAATTTCAACTGTGGCATTATCGGGGATACTTTTATCGACGCAGTTAAGTAAATAACTACAGTTTTTGCTAGCACACTCTGAGTGTACCAGTATTGATTTTGATTTTCAAATACGATCCGCTTTCAAAATATAAATCCACCAATATCGAAGTTTGCAAAAACAATTCTCTCTAGCGAGCAGTAACTAACCCTAGAAAACTACATTATTGCCATTTATTGTATTTTTGGTAAATAAATATTATAAAATAATTTATTGTATTTTTGAAAATAGATTCATTCGGGTATCTTTTTATTTTTGAAGATAGTTTACATTTCGTAAGACATGGATTAGTACATTCTATAATCTTTTCTACATCATCGTACATTTGTGTATTGTGTATATTGTATTCAGTCTTCTAAAAGATCTACTTCCTCAATTTAAATTATTGTACATTCTTCAAGATGACACTCTTATTTAATGCGCCTTTTATTATTCAAATTTAGTCAAAATTTACTCTTGATTATTTTCAGAAATGCATTGCCAATTACTCTCTCCAACGCAACCTCCTCGAATTTATTTCTAACATTTTTAGCCAATTTAGCCCGATAATCATGGTTTAACTTAAGTTCTTGAATGTGTTGTACCAAGTCCACTGGATCACCCGCCTGAAAATACTCTGCCTCAACTCCTTCCAATAGAAATTCTTGGATCCCAGCCGCTCTTGCTGTTAAATAGGGTTTTCCCATCGCGGCTGCCTCAAAGGCTTTGTGTGGAATCGTTACGTTTAGTCTAGGGTGATCAGAGAGTTGGCCTAATAAAAGATCACACTCACTTAGCATGTCTGCTATTTCTCCTTTACTTGCATAAGGCTTATTTTGTAAAATGGTGTTTCCTCCAAACTTTACATGTTCAGGCATGTTTGAACTAATTACTAAAAAAGTTATGTCACTGTCAGCGCATAGTCGGGTTGCCTCCGCCAAAATTTCTAGGCCCGCTTCAATATTGTAACGGCCACGAAAGCCGACTTTAAATTTTTTGTCAATTGCTTTTCTGCTAGTCACGCCCTGTGTAAATGCTACCTCATCTACACCTGTAAGAGAAACCTCTAATTTCCTTAGGCTAATTTTAAACTTTTTTGACGTTTTTTCTTTTTGCAATTTTGATTCAAGTAAAATTAAATTTGCTAGGTGCATAGATGTGAAATCAACAGTCCAAGATTTGGCTCTTTGTAATTTTTCTTTTGTTGAGATTTTTTTAGCTTTACTTTTTTCGGTTAAGGGCCAGCCCGAATCCAATATGATCTTCTTAAACGTTAAAAATCTTACTATTGGTGTTAGAAATTGACTTGGATTCATTATTACGTAGTAGTCAGTTTTCTTATTTGCTTTCAAGATCTGCCGCGCAAATGAAATGAGAGATTCCCAGGAATTAAATTTAATGACCTCTCTTACTAAATCTTTTTTTGAGAGATACGAAAGCAACACCCCAGATCGTGAATAATCTATTTCATAAGAGGTTATAAAAGTAAATCTTGGCTCCATAAATTAATCCTGCGCTGGAATTCTCAAGAACCAAATTAATAAACTCAATCCTAGAATGGTTTCTAGGATTGCAAGTTTTGTGTCATAAACGTTTCCACGCATATTAATTAAAAATCCGATCAAAATTGAGATGCTTTCTAGCAAGTAGAGGGTTGATACTGCTTGACGCACTGACATACCTTTGCGACGCAACCGATGTGACAAATGATCAAGGCCGCCTTCAAAAGGAGAAACACCTCTGCGCAAACGATCAATCACTACGGTAGTTGTGTCAAGAATTGGAAGGGCCAAAACGCAAATAGGAACAAAAAATGCTGTGGCTCCATTTACCGAAACAGGATCCACGCGCACCGCAAGGGCAGCCAGAATGATGCCAATAAACAGCGCTCCCGCATCACCCATGTAAATCTTTGCTGGGTTCCAATTCCAAAATAAGTACCCGATGCAAGCACCACTCAAAACTAGCCCAAATGCGGCGACTAAGTATTGATCATTTTGCAAACCTATTACTGCGAATCCAAATCCGGCGAGCGCACTAATTCCACCAGCAGCTCCATCCATATTGTCAAAGAAATTTATAGCATTACAAATTCCAACGATCCAAACAATGGTCAACAACACATCAAGTACTAAGTAGCTAGTCGGATTGCCGACGGTATTTGTGAGAATTAAAACCAAAGCGGTAAATACTCCAGCAAAAGTTTGAGCGATAAATCTAGAAAGGGGAGTTAAATGTTTCTTATCATCAATGAATCCAATTAACCCTAGCGCCATAGCTGGAGCTAAGACACTTAACGCCAAAAGATAATTTTCAGTTGAGGCATCAGAAATAGTTATTGCAATTAAAGTGGTAGCAACAACTGCTAAAGCAATTCCAAATCCCCCAAGGTAGGGAACCGCTGTTCTTTGAATTTTGCGCTCTGAATTTGGCGTATCAAGGATCTTACGTTTCACCGCAAGGTTACGAAATAGTGGCGTAGAGGTCGCGGCGATAATTAGCGATGCAACAAAAAGCCCGAAGTATCCAATCAAATCTATTTTCATCGAAGGTGAGATTACTTGTTAGTTGCTTGAATTTCCCGGAAGCGACTTAAGAAGGGCCTTCACTTCATTCTCGCGATAACGACGGTGACCGCCAAGTGTTCTGATCGATGTTAACTTGCCAGCCTTTGCCCAACGTGTGACCGTTTTTGGGTCAACACGGAACATAGCTGCAACTTCTGCCGGGGTAAGCAGAGATTCATTCTCAATGTTTCGATTCATAGTTGCATTCCCCTCTTGCGGCTACTTTGGTCTTGGCATTTGTCTGAACTCTTACGAACAAGTTATTGAGGAGTATTCTCCCGTTTTGGGGTAATTAACAAGGGGGTTTAGTACCCCAAAATCGTATTTTTTCGAGAAAAGTAATACAAATCACCTGTGAATTTACCATTTATTTCAAATCTCAACCTAAATGCCTCGAGGCGCTGAGCATGAAATGTTATTCCAAGCACTCCTGCACCCTAAATATCACGTACGAATTCTTCTACAATCGTATTCATGTGTTTTTCTATAGAAATAGCACCAAAAAGATGTTTTGCCTCTTTCATTCGCTCTTGAACGTCTAAAGTTTTTGCTTTTTCAAAAGCAATCTTCACATCGCTTAAAGATTCCCAATCCACTACATAAATCAGTGGTGAATTTTGCAATTCTGGGAAAGTTAAAAAACTTTCCTGAGAAATCAAACTAGGGATGCCAAGTGCAAGAAACTCCAGCACATTCAACCCAATAGACTGTGGATAGCGGACTTTTTCTCCGTAATTTGTTGGATAAAAGTGAACCAGACTACTATTGGCATAAATGGCTGAAGGACTAATGTTGAGAGCTGAATGTTCTAAGCGATTAACTTCAGGACTTAAATAGTTATTCTCTTTCGAGCCAATTCTCATAACAATTGAATGGGTTTCATCATCAATCAAATTGGTGCAAATATCATTGAATTTTTCAAACCCCTTCCAGCTAGACATTCTAGATGCAAAAATTATGTGAGAGCACGAAGGTAGATTTCCACAAAAATTAACTTGTTCGTGTCCGGCCCAAATAACTCGAGGTAAAAACACTCCAATTCTATCAAAATGTCCACGCTTAAAATAGAAAAATTTCCAAATCGAGCTTTTGACAAAATCAAACCATTCTTCCTGAAAATGTCTTGCTCCAAAAAATAATTTCTTCGCAAATAGGCTATAGAATACCCTTTTGTGGGCTTGCCCCCGTTCTGAAAGCGTTATTGCTTGATGAATCCATAAAAAAACTTTTATTTTTTTTAAAGTAAAAATTCTACTTAAGAAAATAAGAGGTGTGCCTCCTGCTGAATGGGAGACTACTACTGTATTTTTTGAAGTCTTCCTAAACGTTTTAATTAAATTAGAAAATTGAGTTGCCTTGCTTTTACCTAAATAAATTATTTCAATTTTATTCATGTTGAAGTAGTAACCATCTATATCTATTATTGTGGTCTCTTGACTAGATTCTCCAAGAACCAATATTGAATTTTTAAAATCTTTTTCCTTTAACCAATAGGATTCATCCATAGATAATCTTTGTATCCCACCTACATTCAGATTATCAACTAAAATATAGATAGATGCTAACCTCTTAACTTTCAAAGTCTTAAATCCGTAAGTATAGAATTTAAGTAAACGCCATAAGATGTATCACCATACTTTGACGTAGAGGCAAGCAACTCTTTGCTACTTATCCATCCATTTCTCCAAGCTATCTCCTCGGGACTTCCAAACCTTAATCCTTGTCGCTCTTGCAGAACCCTGATCAATTCTCCAGCAGAATAGAGTGATTCCACGGAACCGGCATCCATCCATCCTATTCCTCTTCTAAATATTTCAATTTCAAGTTTATCTTCTGACAAATAAGAATTTAACACGTCTGTAATTTCAAACTCCCCTCGTGATGATGTCTTCAAATTTCTAGATCTATTTACAACATCACTGTTTGTGAAATACAAGCCTGGAATCGCTAAGTTTGATTGCCTTATTTTTGGTTTTTCCACTATCTTGATTATTTTGTTAGTTGCCTCGTCAAGCACGACAACTCCATAATCTTCTGGATTCTTCACAGGAAAAGCAAAAATTTCAGCATGTAAAGTCTGGGACGCCTTCTTTAAGAGATTACCCATACCTTGTCCCAAAAAAATGTTGTCTCCAAGAATTAAACCAACATTTCTGTTTCCGATAAACTCTGACGAGATTTGATACGCTTGAGGAATACCCTTAGGTTCCTCTTGCTCTAAGTACGTTAATGATATTCCTATTTGTCGGCCCGAGCCCAGAAGTCTTTCGTATGCGGCGCGATCGTCTTTTCTTGTGATAATTGCAATATCTCGTATACCAGACATCATTAATGTTGAGAGTGGGTAGTAAATCATGGGTTTGTCATAAACGGGAAGCAGGTGTTTGTTAACTGAAATTGTTAGTGGAGATAACCTTGTCCCGTTCCCTCCAGCCATGATTATTCCACAGCACTCTTTGGTCATTTTACCTTTTCTCCCTATTGTACAAATCTCGATACCAATTAATTGTTTGCACTAATCCTTCTTCAAATGAAACCATTGGCACCCATTCTGTTTCTTTTCTGATTTTTTCACTATTCAATGCATAACGAAAATCATGACCAGGTCTGTCCTCGACATATGTTATTAGATCCATGCCTCTATTTAAAGTATTTATCAAAAATTCCGTTACTTCTAAATTAGTTTTAAATACGCCACTTGCCACATTAAAAACTTCATTACGTCGAGCATTTTCCATTACTTGGATAATGGCTCTGGCAAAATCAGATACATGAATCCATTCTCTAACGTTCTTTCCAGTACCGTAAATTGGTACCGATTTATTCTCGAGAATTCTGTTAATAAAAAATGGTATCAATTTCTCAGGATATTGAAAGGGACCGTAGTTATTAACGCTTCTTATAATATTGTAGGGAAGATTATAAGTTTTTCCGTAGGAAGCTACAATAAGATCTGCTGCTGCTTTTGATGCTGAATAAGGTGATGAAGGGTTTAGCGGATCAACTTCTGAGGCAAAATTAGTGCTGATGGAACCATAGACTTCATCTGTGGAAATTTGCACAAATAATGGTAATCCGTTTCTTACACTTGCATCCAATAGATTTTGTGTTCCAAGAATGTTAGTTTCGAGAAATATTGCAGGCGTGATTATGGAATTATCCACATGACTTTCGGCAGCCAAATTAATTACTATTTCAAATTTTTTATTTTTAAAAATCTCCTGAACTTCACTATTGTTTCGAATATCAATTTTTTTGAAATCAATTGATTCTATTACAGTACTAAGATTATCTTTATTGCCAGCATACGTTAAGCAATCTGCTACGGTTATCTGGTAATATTCGTTTTGGCACAACTGCCGCACAAATTCAGAGCCAATAAAACCTGCCCCGCCCGTCACTAAAACTTCTTTCCTGCGCACCTGCAAAATCTATCAGAAAAACAACTTTATGCGGATCTACACATCCGAGTGCTTACTTTCTCGAATTTGAAATTCGTCTCGGAGCGCATTTTTAATGGAAGAAAAAAATTCATTTTTGATGGTCTTGCTCAGCCTAGGAAGTATCGGAAGGCACAGAATCGTGTTACTTACATCAGTCGAATTTGAAAGATCTGACACCGCATATAAATGATTTTTTCCTGAATAGCCTGAAAAAAGCGCGGGTCTGTAATACCTTCGACTCAAAGTTATATCTTTAATTTTTTCCTGAAATTCCAGTAGTTGATCTTCATGTTCAAATTTTATGGGATAGAAGGACCAAGAAGTATCTCCGGTGCGTACCGGTAAAGTAATTTTCTTGAAGGGCTCAAGTAATTCTGTCAATTCTCTAGCGAAATTTTGCCTAAGCTTTCCATTTGATTTGAATTTTTCAAACGCTGCTAGCGCTCTTGCTGCCGCGAATTCATCTGCTTTTGCATTAATTCCATCGCTAAAAGACTCATTTGATTTTTCTAATCCAAAATTTCCAGCTTTTCTAATTTTTTTAATATTTTCATCGTTTCCAACGACCAGCCCTCCTTCCCCTATTCCCAGTGGCTTAGTCGCATGCAATGAAAATACTTCAACGACTTCCGAATTCAAGATATTTTCTTTAACTTCTCTCACAGGGAAAGCAGCTGCTGAATCTATAATTAAAGTGAGTGAATTGTTTTGACAATACTTGACTAACTCAGATAAATCTCTAATAAATCCAAACACCCGCGTGTGTAATATTATTTTTATTTCCGGATGCATCTTTCTTGCCTTCTCTAGTTCTTCAACAGACAATTCCCATGTGCTCGGATCTACATCGCATGCAATTGGAATTCCTCCAGCAGCAAACACCGCTTGCAAGGTTGCTGGGAATGTAAAATTTGACAGTGCAATTTTTTTATCCTTTGCACCTAAAGCAATTAGCGTCACGATTAAGCCCGAGGTGTTGCTAGAACATAGGTAGCCCCTTCTGTCTTTTCCATTCCAATTCGCCATTAGCTCTTCTGCACTTGAAGCTAATTTTCCCCCATTTGTAAATGTTTTACTTTTATAAGGTGATTTTAATATTTTAATCCACGATTTAATTGAAGGGACAGATGGATCTATAAGTGGGAGTGGGAAGCTTTTAATGACTTCCTCCCGCCTAAGAAATTTTCTTACTATTCCCATAAAGAGTAAGTATAGTATCGGAACAGGGTAGATCTCAGTATGAGTGAGGATTATAATGATTTATGGTGTTTATGGAGCTGGTGGCCATGGTACTGAAGCGATGCAAGTCTTTAAGTCAAATCTCGCTTCGGTTCAAGATCTAAACAAAATTGAGCTTTTTTTCGTTGAAACTAATCCTTTTTTAAAGTCAATTAACAACATTCAAATTATTTCTGAAGAAACTTTCTTAAAAAAGGAAAATATTCCTTTAAATTTTACAATTGCTATTGCAGATTCAGAAGTTAGGGAAACTATCTCAAACCGTATGTCTTCTTTTGGTTGTGTCCCATTTGCAATAATCTCCGATTTAGCTTCAATTTCTGATGAGTCCCAAATTGGGAAGGCTCCTTTGTTTTCGCAGTTTTCACTTGTATCACCTAATGTGACAATTGGAGATTTTGTTCATTTAAATTATTTTTCTTCTGTTTCTCACGACAGTAGTATCGGAAATTTTGTAACTATAGGCCCGGGGGCGCGTATAAACGGTCATGTTTTAGTTGAAGATCATGTTTATGTAGGCGCCCAAGCTACAATTCTTCCCGGGACTAAAAATAAAAAAAGAATAATAGGAAAAGGCGCGACAATAGGTATGGGGGCTGTAGTTATAGAAGATGTACCTCCGTTTGTCACGGTAGTTGGAAACCCCGCGAGAATATTGAAAAATTGAACCTCTAATTCTTAAACAACTTCATAGATTTATGTCGCATATTCAAATGCAGCAATCCGGCGCCAGCGGCTAACTAATCGCTCGTACCCGCGACCGGCAGCCACACCATCGCCAGCGATTAAACCCTGAATTGATGAATGCACATCCTCAACTGAAGTATCTAAATCAAGTGAGCCATCAAGCTGTACGAGAAAACCAGCAAGTCCACCATAATCTAATTCCACAATTGAGCGTGGATGAAATAAATCTAACCATTCAAGTAAATCTTTTACTTCGTCAGAAACTTCGCCATCGCCAAAAGCCTTTAACACGGCAGCGTATGTAACTGCGATGCGCTCACGTGCATGGTTCATTTTGGTACGCATAATTGTAAAAGGACCATCAGGTGAATCTCCACGCAATCTTTCTTTTGGAACAAAGAGTGAGAACCAGCGGGGAGGTATCGCCCAAGTTTCAGTCAAAATATGTGGAGCACTTGGTTGCCAATCTTCAGACCCAGCACTTATTGCCTCTTCAACATTTTGCGGTAAAAAGAAAGGAAATACAGTGCTTGGAAGCATTGTTTTAAAATCGGCGAGCGCCGCCCAAGTGCGGATTGCAGTTGACCAAGGCGCTACAAATCTTTCACCATCATGTTCCAAAATATGCGCACCATCTTTTTGGGCGAATGGTGGCTCTGGTCTTATGACTCTACGCAATGCTAATTTTTGTTCATCATTACCGGTATGAATATTCATTGGAATTTGTTTCCAGCGAACGCGATCTACCGGATCAAATGCTTCAATTGGTTCGTATATGCGCAACGAAGCAACATACGGCGTGGGTCTCATAAAGTAATACTGCTACTAATTCAAAAGTTATGCGCGACGGATGTAATTGCCCTCAGCAAAAGGATCGATGTCATCCTCTTTGCGTCGGTCGCTGCCATCGCTATGAAGTTCGCGGCTTAACTTTTCAACATCAATCTCTGCCGATGAGTACTTCAGATCGCGAGCTACTTTTGTCTGTTTCGCTTTTGCACGGCCGCGCCCCATAGCGTGACCCCCTTACACAGTTCGCCCCGGGGTATACCCGGTTGATTTATACGTAGGCGTGAGTTTATAGCCTTCGGTACATACCTTCCAATGCGACCCCACCGGGGGCATTTTGAGCCTGAACTACCTCTCCGGCGACCCAGGATTTCAGGCCGCTATGACCTTTCCCGGCCAAGCGAGCGATTGCAGCATCCACCGAGCTGGGTGGAACCAGCAAAACCATGCCCACCCCACAGTTAAAGGTCCGTTCCAAATCAGGCTGTTCTACTTTGCCTTCGGCCGCTAAAAATTTAAATAACTCGGGCAATGCCCATGTTGATCGGTCCATTGTTAGGCGTAAATCTGTTGGCATAACTCGCGCTGTATTGGCGGCCAATCCGCCACCGGTGATGTGTGCCATCGCGTGAACTTCAACATCGGCAATTAAGTCGAGCAATTTTGGAGCATAAATTGTTGTTGGAGTCAGTAGCGCCTCGCCAAGTGTGGTCCCAAGTTCGGCAACATTTTTACTTAAATCTAATTTTGCATTTTTCAAAATATGCCGAACAAGTGAAAACCCATTTGCGTGCACGCCACTACTTGCGATGACAATAGCCACATCGCCCGCTTTTACTAAATGCTCGCCTAATAACTTTTCATGTTCGACAACACCGGTAGCCGCTGCAGCTAAATCAAATTCATCTTCCTTTAAAAGTTGTGGGTGCTCAGCTGTCTCGCCGCCAATAAGTGCAGTTCGCGACCATGCACATCCACGCGCAATTCCGCTAACAATTTCTGCAATTCGTTCTGGAATAACTTTTCCAACGGCAATGTAATCGGTAAGAAAAAGTGGTTCGGCGCCACAAACCACTAGATCATCAACAACCATCGCAACTAAATCTTCACCGATGGTGTCATATTTTCCGAGCGCACGGGCAATTTCAGTTTTAGTGCCGACTCCATCAGTAGATGTAGCAAGTAATGGTCGATTAAATTTCTTTAATGCACTCGCATCAAATAATCCGGCAAATCCACCGATGCTGCCCATTACTTCAGGTCGCGATGCCTTTGCGATTGAACTTTTCATCAATTCAACTGCAAGCTCCCCTGCTTCAATACTTACACCTGCTGCTTCATAACTACTCACGCCTGCTCCAACAAGAACTTGCCCGCGGTTGTATCTGCTGGAACTGGTATTGGATAAACACCATCAAAACAGGCTTTGCACAATTTATCCTCCGCCAAAGTCGTGGCTTCTACTAAACCTTCTAGCGATACATAACCGAGGGAATCCGCACCTATAGAACGTCGAATCTCTTCAATTTCAAGCCCGGCCGCAATTAATTCGGCACGGGATGCAAAATCAATTCCATAAAAACATGGCCATTTAACCGGTGGTGAAGAAATCCGGACATGTATTTCATGAGCACCGGCTTCACGCAACATTCGCACTATTGCACGTTGAGTGTTGCCACGCACAATTGAATCATCAACGACGACAATTCGCTTTCCTGCAACAACATCACGCAATGGATTTAACTTTAAGCGGATACCAAGTTGGCGAATGGTTTGACTTGGTTGAATAAATGTTCGGCCGACATATGAGTTCTTTACAAATCCTGCGCCATAAGGAATTCCAGATTCTTTTGCAAAACCAATTGCAGCAGGTGTACCTGATTCTGGAACTGGGATGACCAAATCAGCGTCCGCTGGAAACTCTTTCGCTAAACGCTCACCAATAGCAACTCTCGTTGCATAAACACCGCGACCGGCGATAGTTGTATCGGGACGTGCAAGATATACATATTCAAATAGACAACCGCGTGGTTCGGCTACCGCCCAATTATGTGAACGCAAACCATCTTCATCAATTGCGATAAATTCGCCAGCCTCAACTTCTCTAATAAAACTAGCGCCAACAATATCTAGCGCTGCTGTTTCGCTAGCAACAACCCAACCACGTTCTAATTTTCCAATTACAAGTGGTCTGATTCCATGTCGATCACGTGCTGCATACAAAGTAGTTTCATCCATAAAGACAATCGAAAAAGCACCCTCTAAAGTTGGCAGTACAGCGAGTGCACTTGCTTCGACGCTCTCACCATGTTGGCCGGCAATAAGTGCGGTCATAATTTCTGTATCAGTTGTTGCTCGTTCTTTATCTCCAGATTTGCTGCTGTTTTTTTGAACGCGCTCTGCTAAATCTCCGGTATTAGTTAGATTTCCATTGTGCGCTAAAGCAAGAGTGCCGCTATTTGTAGAGCGCAGAGTAGGTTGGGCGTTTGCCCAAGTGCTTCCACCCGTTGTGGAATACCTCGCGTGGCCTATAGCTAATTTGCCAGTCAGTGTTTCTAAATCGCTTTCGGTAAATACTTGGGAAACCAAGCCCATATCTTTATATACAAATATTCGCTCGCCATCACTTGCCGCAATTCCGGCAGATTCTTGTCCGCGATGTTGAAGTGCATAAAGTCCGTAAAAAGTTAATTTGGCAACTTCTTCACCTGGTGCCCATACTCCAAAAATTCCGCAGGCATCTTGCGGGCCTTTTTCACCCGGCAGCAGGTCATGCGATAACTGACCATCTGCTTTACGCGCCATTACGTAATCCTAGTCAACGTCCAAGGTCAAAAATACCTTGCCACGAGGAGCGTTGTTTTTATGATTTCCGCCACGGACAGTCGCTAGGGCCGACTCCCATTGGCTTAATGGGAATTTATGAGTTGCGATGAAAGATAGATCAATTTTGCCACTATTTAATAGCGCAACTATTTCTCCCCAAGATTTTTGAGTGTAGCTAAAGGAAGCATGAATTGTTAAATCATTATTGATTAAATCATCAATCACAATTGGCAACTTTGCGCCATGATCTGGATACCCAAGCAAAAGAATATGCGCCCCTCTGCGGGAATGATTTAATGCAGCCGCCACGGCCGTTAAGGCCCCTGCACCTTCTATTATCAAATCATATTTTTCAGTTAACTGTTCTTCTGAAGTATAAAAATGATCCACTCCAGCTATTTTTACTAACTCCCTCTGTTCTTGACGCAAACCTAAAAGTGAAACCGATTCAGGCTTATACAATCGAATCAACTTTGCGGCCAATAAACCAATCGTTCCATCTCCGATAACTAAAACTTTTGAGCCAGCCTTAGGTGAGACTCGGTGGAATCCTTGCAACACGACTGCTGCAGGTTCAACAAGGACTGCTGACTCGACAGTTACGGAATCTTTTATAGGGTGAGCAAGTTTTGCAGGTGCAGTAATTTCTTGAGCTGCTGCACCATCACGCGTAAAGCCAATTTCATCATAAAGATCACATCTATTTGTTGCACCACTCTTACATTCACTACACATCTCGCATGGAATTACACCTTCTACAACTACGCGAGTTCCGATTTCAGGATTTGTTACGCCGATACCGTGACCGATCACTCGGCCAACCCATTCATGTCCAATAGTTACTGGATAAGTTATAAAAGCTGGATCTAAACCACCTTCAATGATCGCCAAATCTGTCCCGCAAATTCCAGTTGCAATCGGAGCAAGTAGAATTTCACCTGGTTCTGCTTTCTTACTTGGCAGATCAAGTAAATCTATCTTATTTACTCCAGTGACTCTAAGTGCTTTCACTCTATTCCTCTCATCAATCGGGAATACTTGACACCGGTGCGACCTATGGAAGGCTAACGCTAGCCAATAAAATTATGCAATGTTTAATAATGTTGAACGGAGAAATCTGTGCGAAGCAGTGAATGGTTTGCTGGCAATGATGAAACAACGCTATCGCATCGAGTTGTCATGCGCTCTGTGGGAGTTGAAGTAAGTCCAGATAATAAAAAACCCATAATCGGAATAGCAGACTCTTCAAGCGATTTAAATCCATGTAACTTACCGCTCAGAGCACTTGTTGATGAGGTTAAAGCTGGAGTTTTAGAAGCAGGTGGATTGCCATTGTCATTCCCAGTTATGTCTCTGGGCGAAGATTTGATGAAGCCAAGTGCGATGCTTTACCGAAATTTGCTATCAATGGAAGTGGAAGAATATTTACGTTCTTATCCATTAGATGGTGTTGTGTTACTAGCCAATTGCGATAAGAGTGTTCCGGGTTCGCTAATGGGTGCATTCAGCGCAAACTTGCCATCAATTATGGTTATTGGTGGTGCCCGGCCTGCTCCTTTTTTTAAAGGTAAGCGAGTTGGCACTGGAACTGATCTTTGGCGCAATTGGGAAGCATTTCGTTCTGGCGAATTATCCGAAAGTGAATGGAAAGAATTTGAGAACTGTTTAAATTGTGGTTTGGGATCTTGCAACACGATGGGGACTGCAAGTTCGGTGGCACTGATGATCGAAACACTTGGATTCGCGATACCAGGAACTTCGACGATTCCTTCTGGTACTCCCGAGCGGGCAGAAGCGGCTCGAAATTCGGGACGAGAAATTGTGAGAATGGTAAATGAAGATTTAACGCCAGCAAAGATTCTTTCCCCGGCCTCTTTTCGAAATGCAATCAGAGTTTTACATTCCGTCGGTGGCTCAACAAATGCAATTTTACATTTGTTGGCTTTATCTGGCCGAGTAGGTGGTGAATTAACACCAGAACAAATTAATTCACTTGGTGAAAATATCCCGGTACTTGCTGACGTCGAGCCATCTGGAGAATTCTTGATCCAGGATTTCCATAACGCCGGAGGATTACCCCAACTTCTAACAGCACTAGGAGATCACATCGAAGGCGATGCATTAAACCAGAGTGGAAAATCTTGGAAGAGTCAGTTAACAAAAGAATTTATTCCCAGCCCAGCCATAAGAGCTTTGAATAATCCATTAAAAGAAGGTGGTGCCTTCACATTAGTAAAAGGAAATCTTGCACCTAATGGCGCCTTACTCAAAACTTCTGCTGCTTCACCACATTTGCTTGTTCATAAAGGACCAGCGGTTGTTTTTAATGGTTATGAAGAGATGAGAATAAAACTTGATGACCCAGATCTCGAAATTGCCCCTGATTCAATTTTGGTCTTGCGTGGCTGTGGCGCGGTAGGCGTTCCCGGAGCACCTGAGTGGGGGATGATGCAAATTCCAAAAAAATTAGCATTACAAGGAATTACAGATATGGTGCGAATAACTGATGCCAGAATGTCTGGCACCTCTTTTGGTACCTGCTTGCTACATGTCTCACCTGAAGCAGCTGTTGGTGGACCTTTGGCACTAGTTGAAAATGGCGATCTAATCTCTTTGGATGTTCCCGCTGGACGACTGGATTTGCTAATCAGCCCAGATGAAGTTGAAAAGCGCCGGGCAAATTGGATTCCGCCGAAATCAGAGCACCTTCGAGGCTGGCCAGCCCTTTACCAAAAGCATGTCTTGCAACCAGACTTAGGTTGTGACTTCGATTTCCTACGTGCGCCAACCCCGGAGCATCGTAGGTTTGTGCCACCGATTGTTGGAAGATCTTAAGATCTTTTTTCAGTCGCATACAGCCCGATAAACCCTTTGGAGGGACAGTGAAAAGAAAAGCCATCTTTGCGAGTGCAGTAATTGCAGCACTCATACTTGCAGGTTGCAGCAGTGCTTCTGAGGAAGAAGCAGCTCCTGCAGCAGATACGCCAGTTACCGTAACAATCTGGCACAACCTTGGTGACACTCAAAATGCAACAGCGACAAAAGCGCTTACAGATGCTTACACCGCTGCACATCCAAATGTCACTTTCGATTTGGTAAGTCAACCCGGAGATAACTA
>WLKK01000050.1 GCA_009701305.1 Actinomycetota bacterium
CCCTTCTAGGGTAAAGCCGCTGAATCGATTCATCTGGCCAGAGATTCAACTAACTTGTAGGAGAAATTATGACTCTCAATGAGAGCGTTCGTACCACCCCAGCCCCACGTCCGCGTAAATCAATCAAGGTTGGATTAGTCGCTGGAGGACTAGGGACATATTGGCCACAATTTCCGGGGTTGCTTCCACAATTACAAGCATCGGCAAAGTTTGTTTCCGAGCGCATCGCGAAATTAGATGTTGAACTGGTGGATGTTGGATTTATCTCAGACGCCCAAGAAGGAGCTGCTGCTGCTGAAAAATTACGCGCAGCTGGATGCGATTTAATCGTAACTTTTTTAACTACTTACATGACCGCTTCAATGATTGTTCCAATTGCGCAACGATCCAATGCGCCAGTTCTGGTGATTAACATGCAACCAACTGAGCAGATGGATCATGCAAATTTTGATACTGGTGCTTGGTTGGCATATTGCGGAGCATGTCCACTTCCTGAAATGGCAAATGCTTTTGAGCGCGCAGGAGTACCATTCCGAAGTGTTTCTGGCTACTTACATGAAGAGCGAGCATGGAAAAAAATTGATAGTTGGATTCAAGCAGCTGGGATCCGGGCAATTTTACGTAACTCACGTCATGGAATCATGGGGCATCTTTATCCAGGCATGTTAGATGTTTCAACCGATATGACCATGGTCAGCACCCACTTTGGTGGACATATGGAAGTTCTTGAATTTGATGACCTTCGCGTACGTGTCGAAAAAGTCACCGAAAAAGAAATTGATTCTGTACTTGATGAGGCTAGATCCATTTTCGAAATTGATAAAACAGTTGTCGAAGAAGATTTTAGATGGGCAGGCAAAGTTGCTGTAGGACTTCGTCAATTAGTGGATGATTTTGACATCAACTCACTTGCTTACTATCACCGCGGCCTAGATGGGGAAATCCATGAACGTCTTGGTGCAGGAATGATTTTGGGTTGTTCGCTGCTAACCGGCGCTGGAATTCCAGCAGTTGGCGAATATGAACTTCGCACTTCCATCGGAATGTTAATGCTGGATCGCATGGGTGCTGGTGGCTCATTTACTGAGTTCCAAGCTTTGAATTTCAACGCTGGTGTTGTGGAGATGGGTCATGACGGACCTGCACACCTTTCAATTAGTAATGGGAAACCAATGCTGCGTGGACTTGGTGTTTATCACGGCAAACGTGGTTTCGGAATTTCAGTTGAGTTTGATGTTAAACATGGACCAGTAACGGTCTTTGGCGTTACACAACGCAAAAATGGAACATATCAATTTGTAGCATCAGAAGGAAAAGTTGTTGATGGTCCAAGATTGAGAATTGGTAACACCACATCCCTTGTTGATTTTGGAGTAAATCCTGGCGAATGGTGTGATGCCTGGAGTGCAACTGGAGTGCCGCACCACTGGGCACTTGGAACTGGGCATCGCGTGAGCGAATTACGCGCCGTGGCAGAACTTCTTGATATTGAAATGGTAGTTATTTAACCCCAGTGTTGAGCAATTTTGCGTTTTAAGAATTCTGCAGATTCGTGCATCTGCTCCATTCCATCAACGCCATCTTCAATACTGATCCACCCATCGAAACCAACACCTTTTAAGGTGCTGAAAATAGCGTCGTAATCATTTAATCCTTTACCGATTACGCCGTGCTTGAAAAATGAAACATAACCGGCAGTGCCACCTTCTTGGCGGCGTAAATCTTCGATAGTTCCATTTGCTAAGTAACGATCGCTGGCATGCATTGTTACTACTCGATGTTTAACTGCTTCAAGTAAATCAAGTGGCTCTTCACCGGCCGCTATGGCATTGCTTGGATCGAAGTTGACCCCAAACCATGGTGAATCAATCCGCCCAACCAATTCAACAAAAACATCCATCATCTGAGCAAACTCTGGTTCAGTCCAAAAATCATCTTTGTAATGATTTTCAATAATTAAAGTAATTCCAAGTTCTTCGGCAATCGGTAAGCATGCTTCAATCGAATCTACGACATACCCAAGACCTTCTTCGCGAGTAATCTCCTTGCGTCTTTGCCCAGAGAGCACGCGGCAATACTTTGCTCCAAGTTCAGCACTCATTCTTATTGAGGCAATCTCTTTTGCTACCTCACGGGCCCGACCATCTGGATCTGGGATTGTGAAATCAGGTGAAGCACACATCATTGGAATCACCATGCCAGTAGCTTCGACCGCTTTACGAATCTTTGGCCAATTTGCAGGATCTTTTACATCAGCAAAATCGTTATAAAACTCTAACCCATCAATTTCAAGTTTGGTGGCTAATTCAATCCACTCATAAATACTCATTTCGCCTGAAACTAATTGCTTAATAAATCCTTTTGGGAATGCAGCTAATTGTGGCATTTATAATTTCTCCGGGTTTCTTCCGATAATCGAAAATTGTTCAAGATCTACAACTGATCCAGTAAATGGTTTCGATTCATCAGAAAGCCAATAAATTGCTGCTTCTCCCATTTGAGCCGATGTGGTCATTGCCCCAGATGGAATCGCTTCACGCTCTAATCTTTGGTGCCAACCTGGTTCTAACCCTTTTTTAACTTGATCCCGGTCCTCGCGCTCTGTTAGTACCCAACCTGGATTAATTTGATTGACTCTAACTCCATTTACGCCTTGAGCATTTGCAAGGTTGCGCGTCATGGTCTGCATCGCACCTTTGCTGATGCTGTATGCCAAGAGTGTTGATTCTCCTGCATAAGCATTAACCGAACCAATATTTAAAACTGATCCCTTGTTTTTTGCTAACTCTTTATATGCTGCTTGAATTAAGAAGAAAGGTGCTTTTAAATTTACTTGCAAAGTTCTCTCGATACTTTCAGGAGTTTCAGCATCCAATGTCGAGCGTTCCACGAGCGCAGCGTTATTCACTAATCCATCTATTCTTCCAAAATGTGAAAGTGCACTATCTACGATTAGCTGAGGTGAATTTGCTGAAAATAAATCCGCAATACAAAGTTTGGCGTTCTCCCCCAACTTTGCTATTAACGTTTTACCTTCACTTTCGTTGATTCCATGTACGAGAACTTTGGCACCTTCGCGGATGCATGCAGTAGCGATTGCGCCGCCGATTCCAGCGGTTGCACCAGTAACAATTATTACTTTATTTTGTAAACGCATACTTACTCCGGCTTAATTACTGATTTTAGAATTGCACCTGATGACATTTTCTCGAAAGCTTCTTCCCAATCTTTTATTGGCCAGACGCCACCTAAAACAGGAGCCACATCAAGTTGTCCAGTTCCGAGCATTCGCAGAACGCGCTCCCACATCGGCCAATTGTGGCTAAAGCTTCCTTGCAAAGTTACATTTTTCTGCACTAGCGGATCTAATGAAAAATCCAAAGGTTGTGGACCCCAACCGACCTTAGAAATCCAACCATCTGGACGAACTAATCCCATTGCAGCTTTTAATGTTGCTGAAATTCCAGCCGCATCAACAACACCTTCGGCACCCAATCCATCAACATATTGAGCCCACTCTGTGGCATCGCCAATAATGACTTCACAGCCATAACTTTTTGCTGCTTCCAGACGCGCCTTGTCGCGCTCTAAACCAACAACAGCAACTTCAGCCCCGGCAAGACGGGCCATTGCTGCACATAATGTTCCAATTGGCCCAGGTCCTAAAACCACAATGCGATCACCAGGTTTGATATTTCCAGGAGCAATAACCGCGCTAAAAGCAACTGCACAAGGTTCAGTTAAAGCCGCGTGCTCAAATGAAACCGTATCTGGAATGCGATGCAAACATCGTGAGGGAACTTTTGCGTAGCGGGTCATGCCGCCATTTACGCCGTATCCAAATCCTTTTCGGTCTGGATCAAGATTGTATTTTCCGATTCTTGACATCGGAGTAGACATATCAACCACAGCAGCAGTTTCACTGACTGCACGATCTCCTATTTTCCAAAATCCTTTTTCAGCAACATTTTTCCCAAGCTCAACAATTTGACCGCCAAACTCATGACCCAGAACTACGGGGTAATTAACTGGCCAACTATTTGTTCCGTGCCATTGATGTAAATCACTTCCGCAAACACTTACTGCTTCGACTTGCAAAATGACATCGTCGTCACCTGCAATTGGTCTTTCAACTTCACGAATTTCAACGCTCAACGGCTCTGATGAAAAATTTACAACTCCGAGTGATTTACTGCTCATTTACTCTCTCCTTTAACTGGAACATCCCCATATGCATGAACTTTTTCACAAATCTTTCGCAATACCTCTTCTACATTTCCAGCTCCACGACTAAATGAATCAGCATCAATAGCCAGAGGAGCACCAATTACTACTAATGGTGCGCCGTAAGAGGGACAGGCGATCGCTTGTTCAAGAGTTAACCCACCAACTGCTTGTACTGGAACGTTTACTGCATCTACAACTTCACGAAGTTGATCCATGGGATTGGGTGCACGTACTCCAGTTGCTGCGATTCCACGACGCTCATCAAAACCAATGTGGTGAATCACCATGTCACAACCAAGTTCAGCTAATTCAATTGCTCCTTGCACCATATCTGGGCATCCAAGGTTGTCTCCCATAACTTTGATTCCAAAATCTTTTCCGGCTTGCACAACACATTTAATTGTTTCCGGATGTGCCCGCGCCATAACTACAACATGTGTTGCGCCAGCTTGCGCCATCATCTGCGCCTCTAAATATCCACCATCCATTGTTTTTAAATCGGCGACAATTGGAGTCTTTGGAAACTCTGCACGCAATGCACGAACTCCATGCATTCCTTCAGCGATAATAAATGGAGTGCCGGCCTCTAACCAATCAACTCCAGCTCGCATTGCAATATGTGCCATCTCTAATGCTTCATTTATATCTGTTAAATCAAGGGATACCTGGACGATCGGCTTCATGGAATTGATGGTACCTCTACTTCCAGATCTCAGAGTGGTAGCACCATAAAAAAGATTCACTCCCACATAGTTCCCGCCTAAGGTAATTAAAAGTTAACGGATCTCCCAATCGGGACATCTCGATCTACCTCCTAGATTGAAGTAAAAATGAAAGCGCTCCGTTTGATGAAGTGGAAATCAGAAGCGGAAATAGTTGAAGTCCCAAAGCCAACTCCGGGTCCGGGTCAATTGGTCATAAAAATTGGCGGCGCGGGCGCCTGTCATTTAGATCTGGATTTAATGAAAGATTGTGGAGATGGTCAGCACTCATCCATTGGGTGGAATCCACCTTTTACTTTAGGACATGAAAATGCCGGATGGATAGATTCAATTGGTGCTGGAGTCTCCAGATTTAGAGAAGGCGATCCAGTTGCTGTTTATGGTGCATGGGACTGTGAAGGTGGTGAAGGTGGAGGTGGTGGCTTAGGTCTTGATGGTGGCATGGCGGAATATATGTTGGTCTCATTTGAAAGATTGTTAATTGATTTACCCGATGGTTTGAAACCAGTTGATGCCGCTCCACTGACAGATGCCGCACTAACTCCATATCATGCAATTAAAAAATCATGGGTGAAGTTAACTCCAGATGCATTTATTGTAATAATTGGCGTAGGTGGGTTGGGACATATGGCAGTGCAAATTGCAAAGGTCACTACTGGCGCAACAATTATTGCGATTGATTCTAGAAGTGAAGCTTTAGAACTAGCAAGCTCTTTGGGTGCTAATTACACCTTTAAAGTTGGCGATGAGATTCAATCTAAAGTTAAAGATTTAACTGGCGGTTATGGCGCAGAAGTAGTTTTAGATTTTGTTGGAAATGAACAAACTGTGGCGCTCGGTGCATCAATTTGTCGGGCCTTAGGTGATTTCACAATCGTAGGAATAGCAGGAGGAGTACTTCCTTTCTCCTTCTTCTCCATTCCTTATGAAACTAGTTTGCAAACAACTTATTGGGGAAGCAGAGCTGAATTAGCAGAAGTCCTTGATCTGGCTGCACATCATCTGATCTCTCCGAAAATATCTAAATTTAAATTAGCAGATGCGCCACTAGTTTACCTAGATCTTGCCGCTGGGAAAATTGAAGGGCGAGCGGTCATCGTTCCTTAAAATTAAAAGGTATGGATAAATAACCAAACAGAAGCAGTTAAGCCAACACAAAAAACTAAAGCTCTAAAGATTTGCGTAGGTATTCTGCTTGCCCAATAACCACCCATCAATCCACCTAAACTTGATCCGACAAATAGCGTTGCAAAAATTGGCCAGATTACCTGACCGCTAAATAGATAAATGATGTTAGATAACCCACTAGTAATTCCAACAATCACATTTTTTGCTGAGTTAACTTCTTGAGGCGTACGAGAAGAGTCTTGTGAAAGTGTGGCAATCACTATCACGCCTTGACCTGGCCCAAAATATCCACAGTAAAATCCACTTGCTGCAAGCGCACTGCGTTCTAAGTTTTTATGGAGCTTTCCAACTCTTGGTTTCCGTGGCAAGAGAAGTGAAAATGTGGCAAAAAGTAACAAAAAAGGGACCGCATGTTGAAAAACCTCACTCGGCAAAGCAAGTAATGCGATTGCACCTAATGCCGAAAAACAAGTAGCTAGGAAAATAATCTTTTTATATTTATGAAAAACTTCCCAACCTGTTTGCTTATTTGAGATCCAAGCAAAAATATTTGCACTTGATACACCCAAAGAATTTGTGACCGTAGCACTTACTGGATTTAATCCAATTGCCAAAAGAACTGGAAATGAAAGTAGAGAAGCACCACCAGCCATTCCGTTTATTGTGCCGACAATAAAACCGACTAGGAGCACTAAAACATACTCAAGCACTTAACCTCCTCGAAATTGATTAGCTAGGATTAATTTTTTCAGCTAATAAAATCCATGCTTCTTCTGCTTCCGATTTTTCTATTGCAATTTCACTTAATTCTTTCTCAATCTCAATCGCTCTTTTGTAATCTTCTCCGCATTTCAATGCTTCCTCTTGCAATTTAACAATCTGATTATCGATTTTTTCGATTCGCTTTTCAATTTTTGATAACTCTTTACGATCAGATCTAGAATCGCCTTTTTCCTTGGCGCCGCCTTCACCTGCAAAATTATTTATTGATTGGCGTAACTCCAGATATTGATCAATTCCGCGCGGAAGATCTTGGATGCTGCCATCGCCAATTAAAGCTAAAGTGATATCGCAAACCCGTTCAACAAAGTAACGATCATGCGAGACAACCATGATGGTTCCCGCGAACCCATCAAGCAAGTCTTCAAGGGAAGCCAGAGTTTCAACATCAAAATCATTTGTTGGCTCATCTAAGAACAAAACATTTGGCCCACTCATCAATAATCTGGTGAGTTGCAATCTACGTCGCTCTCCACCTGACAAATCTCCAACAGGAGTCCATTGGCTATCTGTACCAAAGCCCAAACGTTCACATAATTGAGAGGCCGATAACTCACGGCCCTTTCCGAGATCTACTCGTTGGGCAACCTCTTCAACTGCCTCTAATACCCGCCATTTAGGATTTAACTCATCTAAGTGCTGTGAAAGAAAAGCTAGTTTTACAGTTGTTCCAGTTTGTAAATGCCCTGCTAGTGGTTTGATTGCGCCCGATAACAAACGCAATAGAGATGTCTTGCCGGCCCCATTTGCACCAACGACTGCATACCTTTGCCCTGGGCCAATATTTAATGAGATCCGCTCAGCCAATATTTTTGCACTTTCGCCAGTACCGATCCCCAGTGTTGCGTCATGTAATTCAAAAACTCGTTTGCCTAAACGGGCGCCGGCAAATGCTAGAAGTTCTACTCCATCACGTGGTTGAGGTTCGGCTGAAATCAATTGGTTTGCAGCATCAACTCTAAATTTTGGTTTAGTGGTACGCGCCGGGGCGCCACGACGTAACCATGCCAACTCTTTTCGGATTAATTGATTTCTTCTAGCGTCTTCAGCTGAGGATTGGCGCATTCGTTCCGCTTTTGCCAAAACAAATGCGGAGTAGCCGCCCTCATACTCTTCAACTCCACCATCGATAACTTCCCAAGTTCGATCACTTACTTCATCTAGGAACCAGCGATCATGTGTCACAACAACAACTGATAATGATTTCCGATTTTTTAAATGGTTCGCCAGCCAACTAACACCTTCAACATCTAGATGATTTGTTGGCTCATCCAACATAATCAAATCTAATTCGCTGGTTAACAAGCGAGCCAATGAAGTGCGTCGCCTTTCACCGCCAGATAGACCAGCGATTTTCCGATGTAAAACTTCCTCACCATGCGAGCCAAACAACCCTTTTAATACGTCTCGAATTAGTGGGTCGCTCGCCCAAGAATGTGTTGAATCGGTGCCAAAAATAACTTCGCGAATAGTTAACTCGGGATCAAATTCATCTACTTGCATTAAATGACCAAAACGCAAACCACCGTGATGGGTGACTCGACCACTATCAACTTGTTCAATTCCGGACATTAAGCGCATCAGAGTGCTCTTGCCGCCGCCATTGCGTCCGACTATGCCGATGCGGTCGCCGGTTGAAACACCAAGGGAAACTTGATGAATTACATCCCCTTTGCCATAAGACTTTGAGATGTTTTCAACATTAAGCAGATTGCTCACAGGGGTATTGTGCTTGGTAATACTAAATAACCTCTAATTCAACCCAAAATCTGCCTAAAAATACTTCTACAAAGCCTCAGTCAGTACTTGTTGGGCTTGGGCCAAAATTTCATTTCGATACTCAACAAGAAGTGATAAGTGGCCATGCCCTGGAACAAAAGTTAATTTTGCGGTTGAGATATGTTTCTCCAGCCACTGCCCATGTGCATGAGGAACCATTAAATCCTGATCACCCTGCCAAAGAAAAACTGGTTTTCTAATATTTTCTAACTCAAATCCCCATTTTTCTATGAAAGCCATGTCATCATCAATCCATCCGGTAAATCCATTCGCTAAGGCTCTGCGAAAATTAGCAGCCATGGCATCGGCGTACGCGCCTTCAATGACCGCCTTGTCGGCAGCACCGATCAAACCTCCTAGTGATTCACGAACCTGATCACCCGTAACAGTTTGCATTGCAGGGCCATTAATGGCCATCCATTCTTCAATTTGATCAAAGCCTGCAAGAGCTGCGCCAAACTCATCATGATTTTCTTGACCCATGTCAGCTAAAAAATCTAAATCTGGTTGCCCAAATGCACCGACTCCAGCAAGTGAAATAGCAGCGCAATTTTCAGCCATTTCAATATTAGCTAGCGCGTGGGGCCCTCCTCCAGACCAGCCAATTGAAACAAATCGCTTAATGCCTTTTGCTTTCAGGACTTGATCAATATCTTTATTTACGTCAGAGACAATTCTATTTTTATTTCGATCGCTTAATCCATATCCAGCTCTACTGTATGAAATTGCTCTAATACCTTTACTCTCACAAAGATCCACCCATGTACTCCAAGTTGTAACGTCTCCTGGTGTTCCATGGTGAAAAATTATGGCGTCACTAGAAGCTACATAATTGTCTAGGAGCTCAAGTTTTCTACTATCGGAAAGTTCAAAGTTCTCAATATTGGCCATGCCGAAATGCTAACCGAATCAATCTCCAACAACCATGGGTTTGGCACCTGTGCAATCAATTAATTCTGCATAAGTCGTTGGGTAAACCGCATGCGGATGTCCAGCAGCAGCCCAGACAACTTCATAATCATTGAGCGCTTCGTCAATAAGAATCACAGCCGGCTGATTAATCCAGCCAACCGGAGAAACACCTCCAATAGCAAAGCCGCTGCTATCGCGAACAAAATCTGCATCCGCACGGTGCAACTTCTCAACCCCGAGTGCAGTGGCTACTAATTTGGTATCCACTCGGTGTCTTCCACTTGTGATTACCAACAAGGCAGTTTCGTTCGGCAATTTAAAAACAATTGAGGAAGCCACTTGCCCAACTTCAATTCCAAGTGATTCGGCGGCTTCTGCTGCAGTTCTAGCGCTATCTGATAAAGCCACAATCTGACTGACTATTCCGGCATTTGCAAGGAAGCTTTGAACTCGGATCACAGATGCGTTTTCTAAGATTTTTTCCACCGCTCCAGCCTAATTGAAGATGATTTCCACTAGTAGATCAGCCACTTAATAACCTTTAAGATATGGGTGTGGAACTCCAGAAAGTAATCCTCTACTACCGTTTTACGCCCATCGCAGATCCAGAAGCAATGCGACTTTGGCAGGAAACCCTCTGTCAGTCACTTGGGCTAAAAGGTCGAATTCTGATCTCCAAAGATGGAATTAACGGAACTCTCGGTGGAGATATGTCTGCGTTAAAAAAGTATGTGAAAGAAACCAAAAAATATCCAGGCTTTAAGAAAATAGATTTTAAATGGTCAGATGGAACTGGAAACGATTTTCCTAGACTCAAAATTCGTGTACGAGATGAGTTAGTTGCTTTTGGTTCTCCTGAAGAACTGGAAGTTGATGCAAATGGAGTTGTTGGTGCCGGTAAACATTTAAACCCTTACGAAGTTCATAAACTCGTGGAAGAACGCGGGGATGAAGTTGTCTTCTTCGATGGACGAAATGCATTTGAAGCAAAAATTGGAAAATTTAAAGATGCAGTGATTCCAAATACTTCGACCACCAGAGATTTTGTTGGCGAAATTGAAAGTGGTAAGTACGACCACTTGAAAGATAAACCGGTTGTTACTTACTGCACTGGCGGAATACGATGTGAAATTCTTTCTTCAGTCATGAAAAAACATGGCTTCAATGAGGTTTATCAAATCGAAGGTGGAATTGCTCGTTACGGAAATAAATATGGCGATGACGGATTATGGCAAGGATCACTATATACATTTGACGCAAGAATGGCGATTGATTTCACCGATAAAGCAGATGTAATTGGCCGATGCGAAAAGTGTGAATCCCCAACAAATAAATTTCATAGCTGTTCAGAGGTAAGTTGCTATGAGCTTATTTTACTTTGTGAGACTTGCGCCCTAATTCCAAAAAATCTTGCATGTTTTCATGTTGTGAAAAAGGGCGCTAAATCTGAATTGATTGGCTAGAACTCTTTAGCTACACATCAAATGCATCAGTAAGAGTGACTGTACTAAGTCCGCGACTGTTTACGATATCCAGTAATCGATCAAAATGATTTGGGGCAACCATATTATTTGCATGGCC
>WLKK01000051.1 GCA_009701305.1 Actinomycetota bacterium
AAAAATCAGGAGCAGATCGCACTGTCGTTGGATTATTTACTTATCCGATATTGCAAGCTGCCGATATTTTGCTTTATCAGGCTAATCAAGTTCCGGTTGGGGAAGACCAGCGTCAACATATTGAATTAACGCGCGATTTAGGTCAAAGATTTAACTCACGTTTTGGAGAAACTTTCACAATTCCTGATGCTCATATTATTAAGGGCACTGCAAAGATTATGGATCTCCAAGATCCAACTTCAAAGATGAGCAAATCGGCTGCCACGATGGCTGGAGTTATTGAGTTGATGGATGCTCCAGAGATTAATGCTAAAAAAGTTAAAAGTGCAATGACTGATACTGAGCGGGAAATTAAGTTTGATGAAAAAAATAAACCTGGCATCAGTAATCTGCTAACTATTTACTCTGCTTTAACTGGTCAGAGTGTTGAGCAGTTAGAAGAAAATTACTCTGGTAAAGGGTATGGAGATTTAAAGAAAGAGTTGGCTGATGTCGTTGTTGGAGTACTAGAACCAATTAGAAATAGTGCATTAGATTATTTAAAAGATCCTGCACAATTGCAAAGCATTTTGAAAGATGGCGGACAAAGAGCAGGCTCAGTCGCTGCACAAACGCTTAGAAATGTTTACTCGGCGATGGGGCTAGTGGCGAGAGGCTAGTTTTAGACTAGTTTTCCAACTGGTTCAACTTCTCCAATGGCTTTAAATCCCCAATCAAACAAAGCTTTTGCCAAAGCATCCCGTCCGTATTTTAAATGCATAAAAGTTATGATGATTGTGTGTCCATCACGTTTCACAACTCCAATATATGTATTTTGACCTCTAGTAGTCCATCCAGTTTTTACTCCTAAAGTTCCAGGATAAGTAAAAAGTAATTTATTTAAATTCTTAATCTTTCGATTTACATTTTTTGGACCAGATTTTGGAAACGTATATCTTTTAGTTTTCACAATTTTACGAAAATCAGATCTCTCCATAGCGGCTCGGGCAATTAGTGCTAGATCATAAGCACTTGAGAGTTGCCCAGGAGTATCAAGTCCATGTGGCGATTTTGGAGTTGTATCAAATGCCTGAATAGATTTAGCTTTAGCTTGCATTAGGGCAGCAGTCTTTTTAATACCGCCTGATGCATTTGCCAACGCAACTCCAGCGTCATTGCCAGAGTTCAACATCAAGCCGTACCAAATATCTTTAACCTTGTATTTTCGACCAGGATAAATTCCAACTTTATTACCGATCGTTGCTGGCTCTTTTTTAGTACCAACATAAATTTTGTTCATATCTAATCGTGGAAGAAGTGTTAATGCAGTTAATGTTTTTAAAGTACTAGCTGGTGGCAATTTCTTATGTGGATTCTTGGCAGCCAAAATTTCACCAGTATCTAAATCCGCGATTATGAAAGAGGAAGCGAGAGTATCTGGGGGAGCGGCAATTCCATCCCCTTTTGTGTCATCGAAAATTACGCCACTTTCCCCAAGTCTTCCCCCACCAATAACTTCAGCTCCGTTTGCTGCAAAGGATGTGGCTGTTAGCGCCAAAATAAGTATGGACGCCGTGAGGAAGAGGTTACGTTGTTTAAATCGTGAGATTTGCATAGGTGCTAAAGAATAGAGAGATAAATCCTATGCGATTACCCGCCACACCGAATTGAGTAGGATTAACCTGTGCGAGATATCACAGAGTCTGGGTTCCCAATAAAAGCAGATTATTTAAATGGTGAGAAAGCTGGCGTTTACCCATTTACGCGAGGTATTTATGAACAAATGTATTTACAAAAACCTTGGACAATGCGGCAGTATGCAGGTTTTGGAAGTGCAAAAGAATCCAATGAAAGATATTTGCAATTAGTTGCTGCAGGCACTGGTGGTTTATCAGTCGCTTTTGATTTACCAACTCAGATGGGTTATGACTCTGATGCTCCACAATCACTTGGAGAAGTAGGACGCGTTGGCGTAGCCATAGATTCACTGGTAGATATGCGCGAACTTTTTGACAAAATTCCACTTGAAAAAGTTTCAACTTCAATGACGATCAATGCACCGGCAGCAATCTTACTTTTGATGTATCAGATTATTGCGGAAGAGCGTGGAATTTCTAGTGAAGAACTACAAGGAACTATTCAAAACGATTTATTAAAAGAGTATATATCTCGGGGAACTTATATTTATCCTCCAAAACAATCATTACGTTTAACTACAGATATTTTTGAATACTGTACAAAAGAGTTGCCTAAGTGGAATAGCATTTCAGTTTCCGGCTATCACATGGCTGAAGCCGGCGCTAACCCAGTGCAAGAAATTGCCTTTACTTTTGCAAATGCAATTGCTTATTTGGAATGTGCAAAAGAACGCGGATTGCCTATTGAAGATGTTGCAACTCGAATGAGCTTCTTTTTTGTATCTAGAACTACCGTACTTGAAGAAGTTGCAAAATTTAGAGCAGCACGGCAGTTGTGGGCTCAAATTATGAAAGAACGATTTGGAGTAACTTCTGAACGCGCCATGCACCTTCGCTTTCATACCCAAACAGCAGGTGTTCAATTAACTGCGCAACAACCTGAATTAAATTTAGTTCGTGTGGCTCTTCAGGCTTTAGCCGCCGTACTTGGAGGTACCCAATCTCTTCATACAAACTCATTTGATGAGGCACTTGGATTGCCAACAGAGAAAGCTGCTCGGCTTGCACTTCGCACTCAACAAGTAATTGCGAATGAAAGTGATGTTGCTGCAACAGTTGATGCACTTGCTGGGTCTGCATTAATTGAATCGATGACTACAGAGATTGCCACTTCTGCCAAAGAGTTAATCGCAAGAATTGATCAGATGGGTGGGGCTGTCGCCGGAATTGAAGCCGGATTCCAAAAAAGTGAAATTGAAAAAAGTGCATATCGAATCTCGCAAGAGATTGAATCGGGAAATCGAGTTGTTGTCGGTGTAAATGCATTTGTTGAAGAGTCAAGCACATACTTGCCACTTGAAATAAATCCTGAGATCGCCAAAGAACAGAGTACAAAGTTGTTGAAATTGCGCGAGAGTAGAAATCAAGATGAAGTTACCAAGGCTTTAGCTGATTTAAGCGCTGCAGCAAAAGGTGAATTAAATTTGCTTTATCCAATGAAGGTTGCACTACTTGCAAATGCAACTCTTGGAGAGATTTCTGATGCGCTTCGAGGCGAGTGGGGAAGTTACCGAGCTACCGAAGTTTGGTAGTTAAATAATCTTGCAAAGCAAAGTTCCGCTGGCAAGAGTGTCTCCAACAGAGATATTTAAATTACTTATTTTTCCACTCTTGTGCGCTTTAAGAGGTTGTTCCATTTTCATCGCCTCTAAAACCACAATTAAATCACCCTCTTCTACGGTTTGTCCTTCAGTAACTTCGATTTTTATAACTGTTCCTTGCATTGGACTGGTTAATGAATCCCCGGTTTGCAAAGCAGTTCTTGCACTGAGCGCACGTTTGCGTTTAGGAATTGGACTCAAAACCCCAACCTCAAAACGGTGACCATTAACTTCAACAACTAATTCTTCTACAACTGGAGTTGCATTTGCCTCGCTACTGGCTCCATATGGTGGAATCTGATTATTAAATTCACTCTCAATCCATCCCGTATAAACCGCAAAAGGCTCATTAATAAAAGCTTTGTCATTTATTACGGCACGATGAAAAGGCAAAGCAGTTGCAATTCCTTCAATTTTGAATTCAGCAAGTGCACGACGGGCTCGTTCTAATGCCTGTTTTCTTGTTGCGCCGGTAACAATTAATTTTGCAAGCAAGGAATCAAAATTTCCACCAATTACATCACCTTTGGTGAAACCAGCATCTACGCGAACTCCAGGACCTGAAGGTTCTTCCCATTCAGTTATCACGCCAGGGGTTGGCAAGAAATTTCGCCCAGGATCTTCACCATTGATTCGAAACTCGATGGAGTGGCCGCGTAATTGCGGATCAATCGAGGTTATCTTTTCGCCATCGGCAATTCTGAACTGTTCTCTGACTAAATCAAGACCAGAAACCTCTTCGCTGACTGGATGCTCAACTTGTAAACGAGTATTAACTTCAAGAAAGGAGATAGTTCCATCAACTCCGACTAGAAACTCACAAGTTCCGGCTCCGACATAACCAGCAGCACGAATGATTTCTTTACTTGAACGATACAACTCATCAACTTGGGCTTGAGAAAGAAATGGAGCAGGAGCTTCTTCAACCAATTTTTGGTGGCGGCGTTGCAAAGAGCAGTCGCGCGTTGATACAACTATTACATTTCCATGAGTATCTGCCAGAACTTGAGTTTCAACGTGACGCGGACGGTCTAAATATCTTTCAACAAAGCATTCACCGCGACCAAATGCAGAAACTGCTTCACGGACCGCTGAATCGAAAAGTTCTGGAATCTCCTCCATTGTGAATGCAACTTTTAAGCCACGTCCACCACCACCATGAGCAGCTTTGATGGCAACAGGAAGTCCATACTCTTTAGCAAAAGCCAAAACTTCTTTGCTGCTGGCAACTGGATCTGCAGTTCCTGCAACAAGTGGGGCGCCAACTTGTGCAGCGATTTTTCGGGCTGAAACTTTATCTCCTAAAGCTGCAATCGCAGCAGGAGGAGGACCAACCCAAAGCAAACCCGCATCGATTACCGCTTGGGCAAATTTTGCATTTTCAGAAAGGAATCCATAGCCAGGATGAATTGCTTCAGCACCACTTTTTTTGGCGACTGAGATTATTTTTTCGATATTTAGATAAGTTTCTGTTGCCGTTACTCCACCAAGCGCATAAGCCTCATCGCAGGCTTTTACATGCAGAGCGTTACGGTCGCCATCAGCGTAAATTGCGATGGATTTAATTCCGTGGTCACGGGCTGCTCTTGCAATGCGAATCGCAATTTCGCCGCGATTAGCTATTAATACACTCTTCATATTGCAGATCCTATCTGGCGCAACTTGTGCCAAGAGTGTCCAAGAGAGGTCACCATCTCAAAAAGGTGGGGCATGCTTAAGCCAATTACACCTGTTGCATCCCCTTCAATTCGAGAAATAAATGCAGATCCAATTCCATCCAGAGTTGCACCGCCAGCGACTTGAAGAGGTTCCCCAGTTTTGATGTAAGCGGCGATCTCGTCGTCGCTGATATTTGCGAAAGTAATTTTAGTTGTTGAGACTCTCTCTACTGTGGCCCCATTTGAAGCATCAATTACAACTTGTCCTGTATATAAAACGCCACTTTTATTTCGGTATGAGCGCCATAGTGAAAAAGCCTCATCGGGAGTTGCTGGTTTCCCGATATTTTTCCCTTCAAATTCAAGTGTTGAATCAGCACCAATTATTAATTGGTCACCATTGAAAGATGCGGCAACTGCTTGAGCTTTGGCTTTTGCCAACGCCACAACCATTTGTATTGGAGGCAAATTTAAAAATTCTGGCAACTCCTCATCAACTCCACTTATTTTTACCTCAGCAAAGATTCCTGCGCTTTTCAATAATTGTAAGCGAGCAGGCGAAGCGGATGCGAGTATTACTTTAGTCACGAATTATTTCCGCTTTTCCATAATTACTATCATTGATAAGTTGAGATTTCCGTTTAGATAATGCCTTTTCGATAGCTGCAATTTCTTCAACAGTTGCCTCACCCTTAATAATTTTTATAGCGCCCATTACAGTGGGATATTTCCATGCTTACGATAAGGCAGAACATCTTTTTTGTTTTGTAGAGCACGGAACGCGCGTGTGATCAGAATTCGACTTTGCTGCGGTTCAATGACAGCATCAATGAAGCCACGCTCTGCCGCAAGATAAGGATTAGCAAGTGTGTCGTCATACTCGGTTATGAGTTTTTTACGCAACTCTTCAGAGTTATTAGCATCTGTGAGCTCTTTTCGATACAAAATATTTATTGCGCCTTGGGCACCCATCACAGCAATCTGCGCAGTTGGCCAAGCGAAGTTGATATCAGCACCTAAATGTTTAGATCCCATCACGTCATATGCGCCACCGTAAGCTTTTCGGGTAATCAAAGTGACCATTGGAACTGATGCTTCTCCATAGGCGTAGAGCAATTTAGCGCCACGTCTAATAATTCCATTCCACTCTTGATCAGTACCAGGCAAAAATCCAGGGACATCAACCAAAGTTAATATTTGAATGCCAAACGCATCACAAGTCCTAACAAACCTTGCCGCTTTTTCACTCGCGTTAATATCTAAAGTTCCTGCAAGTTGCATGGGCTGATTAGCAACAACGCCAACAGAGCGTCCTTCAATTCTTCCAAATCCAATAATTATGTTGGGCGCAAAAAGTTCTTGCACTTCTAAAAATTCAGAATCATCAAGCAAAGCTTTTATCACTTGATGCATGTCATAAGGCTGGTTAGGTGCATCAGGTATCAAAGTATTTAGCGCAACATCACTTGAGTGCAATGAATCTGAACCACTAACTGGAAAAACTGGTGGCTTATCAGTGTTATTGCTTGGTAAGTAAGACAACAAGGTTTTTACATAATCAATTGCATCTAATTCATTAGCGGCCAAGTAGTGAGAGTTTCCAGTTCTTGAATTATGAGTGAGGGCGCCACCAAGTTCTTCCATCTCAACTTCTTCACCTGTGACCGTTTTAATTACTTCAGGTCCAGTAATGAACATATGTGAAGTTTGGTCAACCATAATTGTGAAATCTGTCATTGCTGGTGAGTAAACCGCGCCACCTGCACACGGTCCAAGAATTAATGAAATTTGCGGTATCACGCCAGAAGAACGGGCGTTACGTCGGAAAATTTCACCATAGCGACCAAGTGAAACCACACCTTCTTGGATTCGAGCCCCACCCGAATCATTGATTCCAATAAGTGGAACGCCAGTTCGCAATGCGAAATCCATAACTTTGACAATTTTTTCCCCAAAAACTTCACCAAGACTTCCACCCATAACAGTGAAATCTTGCGAGAAGAGTGCGATTGGTCTTCCATCTACTGTGGCGATACCGGTTACTACACCATCGCCATATGGACGATTTTGTGGCATATCGAAGTTGACACTGCGATGACGGGCTAATTCATCAAACTCGGTAAATGAATCAACATCAACTAAGGCAGCGATCCGCTCACGTGCGGTCATTTTGCCTTTGGCATGTTGTTTCTCAATTGCGCGTTCAGAACCAGCATGTGTGGCTGCATTGATTCGTGCCTGTAAATCATCGAGTTTTCCTGCAGTTGTGTGAATGTCACCGCTCATACCCGTACCGTACCTCTCATGATTAGCAACTGGCAGCGAGCGCCATTAAATCAGGAACAAATCATCTCACTACTTGGTGATAGTTACTGGCGAGTAAGCCTCTTTGAGAGTATTCCCTCAACACAGATCAAATTGGTCGAATTGTTAAAGGTTGAAAAAATACCTGCGGGTACTGTTTTGATTGCCGATCACCAAAGCGCTGGACGCGGACGGTTAACACGTACATTTGAAACTCCACCTCAGGTAGCTGTCCTACTCTCTACAGTCCTATATCCAATCCGAAATTCAGCAGATCAAGGGTGGATCCCATTAATTGTTGGCGTTGCGGCTGCAAATGCAATTTCAAAATACTGCAGATTAGCGCCGGTATTGAAATGGCCAAATGATATTTTAATTGGAGATTTGAAAGTTGGCGGAATAATCGCAGAGCAATTTGACGATTGTGTTGTTGTTGGAATTGGAATAAATGTTTTACAAAATAGTGATGAACTTCCAGTTCCGACTGCAACCTCATTACTTTTGGAATGTGAAGAAGATTTAATCAAAGCCCGCGAACAATTAATTACCTATTTACTGCAAGAGATTAGAAGTGAATTTGATGCTTGGAACCTAGCTCACGATAATGTTGAAATTCTTAAAAAATATTCAAAGTTGTCAGCGACTCTCGGAAAACAGATTAAATTGGATTTTCAAAATGGAGAGACAAAAGAAAGTACTGCCACCGGCATCGCAGAAAATGGTGGCTTGCTTATTTCCGGCGGCGAAACGATTGTCTCTGCTGACATAACTCATCTTCGAGCCATCCAGTAATCTTCAAGTAGGATTACAACTATGAGCGCACCAACTGTCGGAATGATTGGGGCGGGCCAACTTGCGCAGATGTCCTTGGCTCCCGCGATTGCTCTTGGAATCAATCTAAAGATTTTGGCAGCAGATGAATCTGATAGTGCTGCAAAGATTGCAAAAGTAGAGATTGGCGATTATCGAGATTTAGATGTGTTGCGAAACTTTGCCAAGAAATGTGATTTTTTAACTTTCGAACATGAATTAGTTCCAAATGGACATCTACGAGCTCTTGAATCTGAAGGTTTTGTGATTAGACCAAGTTCTACCTCACTCCTTGTGGCTCAAGACAAAGCACATATGCGCAAAGTTTTTACTGAGAACCAGATTCCTTGTCCGAAATGGCAAGTCATAAATAGCGCCGATGCTATTCCGGCATTTCCAGCAATTCTAAAATCAATTACTGGGGGATATGACGGTCGTGGAGTTCAATTAGTAAAAGATCAACTTTCTGCCAGAAAAGTTATCGCAGAATGGGGAAAAGCACTTTATGAAGAAGTAGTGCCATTTGATCGAGAACTTGCGATTTTGATTGCGCGTTCGCCTCATAATCAAGTGGCCACTTGGGCAGTGAGTGAGACGATTCAGCGCGATGGCATTTGCATCGAAACAATAACTCCAGCACCTAACCTTTCTGAAGAAGTTGCAAATCTTGCGCAACAGATTGCAAGTGATATTGCCAATGTAATTAAGTTAGTTGGAGTAATGGCTGTCGAACTTTTCCAAGTTGGAGATAAATTAATTGTCAATGAAATTGCGCTCAGGCCACATAACTCAGGTCATTGGAGTATTGAAGGTTCAGTAACGAGCCAATTTGAACAACATCTGCGCGCAGTTTTAGATTTACCTCTGGGCGAGACAAAAATGACCGCCAAATGGGCCGTGATGGCAAATATTTTGGGAACCGAGAATTCAGATCTATATCGACCTTATTTGCATCTCTTTGCACGTGATCCTGAACTCAAAATTCACATTTATGGCAAAGAGGTACGACCTGGTCGTAAAGTTGGCCATGCAACTGTTGTTGGAGATGATTTGGCGGAATTACGTAGTCGGGTAGCGCATGCAATCGATTACATAAGTGGAGTTGTAGATGAATAAGGATGAATAAATATGAGTAAGGAGAGCTTTTAATGAGCGGTCTAAATCCAGAAGTTGCAATTGTGATGGGCTCAGATTCTGATTGGCCAATAATGGAAGCAGCCGCACTCACTCTTGCCGATTTCAAGATTGCTTACGAAGTTGAATTACTTTCTGCACACCGGATGCCAGAAGAGATGATGGCATATGGGAAAAGTGCGGCAAGCCGCGGAATCAAAATAATTATTGCTGGGGCAGGTGGTGCCGCTCATCTTCCTGGAATGCTCGCATCAGTTAGCGCGCTACCGGTAATTGGCGTACCTATCCTGCTTAAAGCTTTAGAAGGTATTGACTCCTTATTATCAATTGCACAGATGCCTGCCGGAATACCTGTAGCAACAGTTGGAATTGGTAATGCAAAAAATGCTGGATTATTGGCGGTAAGAATGTTGAGCGTGGGCAATCCAGATTTGGTAAAAGCAATTGAAAATCAGATGGCTGAATTAAATGAATCTGTAAAAATAAAAGCAAAAGCTTTAAAGATTGCGTCCCAAAGCCCGGAAGCGCCAGCCAGCCAATAAGTATTTATCGCTATCTAAAGCGTTTCTACCATCAATAATCTTCGCACTTTTTACCCACGTTTTAATTTCAACTGGGTCTAATTCGCGATAAACCTTCCACTCGGTAAGGTGCAAAGTTATATCTGCGTCAGTTAGAGCACTCTTAATATCGGTCGTAAAATTCAAGTTAGGAAAACGTAAGCGGGCATTTTCAATCGCTTTTGGATCATGAACTACAACACTGGCACCTTTTGCAAGTAGGGATGCGGCGATATCAAGTGCTGGAGAGTCGCGTACATCATCACTATCTGGTTTAAATGCTGCACCTAAAATTGCAATTCGGGCCCCTTTTAATCCTTGACTCAACTCAGAACTAACTACATCAACCATCCTTGTACGTGCGCGAAGATTGATTGCATCTATCTCACGTAAAAATTCAACTGCTTGGTTTGCTCCAATTTCTTCGGCACGCGCCATAAATGCTCGAATATCTTTAGGAAGGCAGCCACCACCAAATCCAATTCCAGCTTGAAGAAAACGGCTTCCAATTCGTGGGTCATATCCAATTGCTTTAGCAAGAACAGTTACATCGCCACCAGCTGCTTCGCAAATTTCCGCCATCGCATTAATAAAGGAAATCTTTGTGGCTAAAAATGAGTTGGCAGCGACTTTGACAAGTTCGGCGGTACGTAGATCAGAAGAGATCCACGGAACGCCGGCGGCGATAAGAGGTGCGTATAACTCGGCAAGTAATTTTTCAGATTCAGGTTTACGAACGCCAACAACCAAACGATTTGGCTCGAGAGTATCTTCAATCGCAAAACCCTCACGAAGAAATTCCGGATTCCATGCCAAATCAGAGTGTGGGGCTTGTGCATCTAATTTAGCCGCCAGCAAATCTGCGGTTCCAACTGGAACTGTGGATTTTCCAGCAACTAGGGAGCCAACTTTTAAATGTGGCAGCAGTTGATCAAATGCGCCATTTACATAGGTGAGATCGGCAGCGTTACTTCCAGCCTTTTGTGGCGTACCAACACACAGGAAGTGGATATCTGCATCTTTTGCCGTCTCAAAAGATGTTGTGAAAGTTAAACGACCAGTTGCTAACTGTTCAACTAATAATTCTGCTAGCCCTGGCTCATAGAAAGGTAGTTGACCTTTTTGAAGTGCTGAAATTTTTGCACTATCAGAGTCAATTCCAACAACGGTATATCCAAGTTTTGACATACATGCTGCGTGGGTTGCACCTAAGTAGCCGGTACCGATTACCGAGATTTTCAAAGTTTCAGACACCCTTCAAGATTAGCGCATGATTCGCCCAGAATTAACGGAGCGAGCC
>WLKK01000052.1 GCA_009701305.1 Actinomycetota bacterium
AAGCAAGGTTCAACTCTTGCCGGTGTAATGGATGCTTTCTCAATTGCAGTGTCAATCGGATTGCAATACGGAGTTCCACTCGAGAGTTATGTTCAGAAATTTACTAACTTGCGTTTCGAGCCAGCCGGTATGACAGATGATGCTGATATTCGTATGGCCCAATCGATGATGGATTACATCTTCCGTCGTCTTGCACTTGATTACTTGCCAGCTGATGAGCGTGCCGCACTTGGTATCTATTCAGCAGCAGAACGTGCACGTGCACTTGATTCTGGAACATACACAACTGAAGCACCTGAACCCGCTATGGATGAAGTTGAAATAACTCCAGCCAAATCAAAAGTCGCTGATGTAAAGATTGAAAGCGCACCAGTTGCAGCTGCGACAACAGCTGCTCCAACGGTTGGCTCTTCAACTGATCTCTTTGAAGCAATGACCGGACGAAGTGCAGATGCACCTATGTGTCTTACTTGTGGTGTGAAGATGCGTTCTGCTGGTGCATGTTATGTCTGCGAAGGTTGCGGATCAACATCAGGTTGTAGTTAATCCAAGAATGCGGGCAAATTTAAGGATTTGCCTTGCTCTTGCTTTGCTATTTTTTCCTAACCTTGTAGTTGATGCAGCGAAAGCTGATACATATCAAGGGCTACTTAGTTTTAAATTTATAACCCCATCAGGAGTTTATTCTTGGAATAAATGTCCTGATGGGTACACCGCTGATATCACCATTCCCGTAGGTGTCGACAGAAGTGCAATGGTGGCCACATTTGAATTAGCACCTGGTGCTACCGCTTCTCTAAATGGTGTGCCGCAAATTAGTGGAGTTACTGCAAATAACGTACCTGAATCAATTCTTTACCAAGCAGGGGATCAAGCAAATAGCGCTTTTTATAAAATTTTTATAAATAGAAGTACGGGCTGTCCAAACCAGATAGCACCTAATGCTCCGGCAACTACCACGCCTCCAACAACAACTCCAGCTCCAGCCACGACCACACCTAATGAAATAGCAATTGCTTCTGCAAAAAAGAAAGCCGAAATTGGTGGCGATCCAGACGTCACATGCTGGCCGTCGCAATATGCAAAAGGTAAGACTTGGATCTTTGAATATCGAAAGATTTTGAGATCAACTTCTAGCACCGGAAAAAAAATTGAAAGTTGGGGTCCTTCGCAGCTCAATGAAATAACACAATGGATTTTTTACCATCGCCCAGAATCTGGGGGAGCATGGAAGAAGATAGTACTTTCTGGTAAATCAAAGTACATTAAATTATCTGGGCCAGGTAATGGTGTGGAATTTGGCGTAGTTGGTTACGTTGGAAGTGAAAAGGTTTGCAATATCGGCTATCCCAGAACTCTCGGATCGTTTCACAGCTATGGCACTGGTAAATACAATGATGCCGCTTATAAAGCAGATAATGCAAAATCAGAAGCAGATGCTTTGGCGGATAGAGCTTGGATGGAAGAACGTTCCAAAATAACCTGTGATCCAAATGGCAAATGCCCGCTTGGAAGTACTGGACCAGGTGGTGGAATAATTTTTTATGATGCGGGTGGCAAAAAATCATGGGGAAGATATTTAGAAGCCGCGCCGTTAAACCAAGAATGGGCTAATGCAATTAGTGAAAATCCAGATCCATGGTGCATTGCAGTAGAAGTAATAAATGGAAAAAAATCTATGGGCACCGAAAAAATCATGAGCTTAAAAGGAAAATTCGAAAAAGGGATTGGCTATGGTGCGGCTAATACAAAGTTACTAGTTAAAAATTGCGTTGGCGGCGGCGCAGGTGCCACGGCAAATGCCTATGACGGTGGCGGAAAAAGTGATTGGTTTCTACCTTCCAAAGATGAATTAAATGAATTAATGAAATTTGCTTTTAATGAAAAGAAATTAGGCGTTAAGCAATATGCAAACTATGGTAATAATTACTATTTGAAAAAATACTTGCGTGGTGATTTGAAAATAGGAACCTGGAATGAAATCACTTACTGGTCTTCAACTATTTTTGACGTTGCTATTGATAGCAAGAATGGAAACTGCCCACAATGCGCATGGGCTGCGGGCACAACCGAAGGTTTACCTACCCCTGGTTATCTTTCCCAAAACTGGTCGGTGCGACCAATTCGCTACGTTTGATAGATTTTAGTTAGGAAGATTTGCCCTTAGTTTTTCCCAGTTGCGAGCAAAAGATGGATGTAAATTCATTTGGGCAACATCTTCACGGTTAATCCACTGCAACTCTTGCGATTCATCATTTGCGGCAAACGGGTGACAATTATCTAGCGCGTGCGCAATTACAGTGTCGTAAAACCAATCACCGTGAGCTTCGCGTTCTATTCGAATAACTGAGATCTCTTCAGCGGAAATTCCTACCTCTTCATGCGCTTCTCGCAGTGCGCCTTCAAGTGAACTCTCATGTGAATCGCAGGCACCACCTGGGATTCCCCAAGTTCCGCCATTTTGGACCCACTCTGCGCGATGTTGCATTAACACTTGGTTATCACGGAGCAAAAGAATTCCGGCAGCGCCATGCTTTCCCCAATGGCGCACGCCACAGATGCATTCAACCCAGCCGTCACCATCTCGAAAAGCCACAGGACATTGTTACCACAAGAAGAGTTTTTGCACCGAACGAAGGGGTAGCAGCGCCAAAATTTCATCATTCTTTTACGCTCTGCTCGTATGAAGGCATTTACTTTGCTGGCACTTACCGGAATATTTTTTTTAAGTGGGTGTGCTGAAAGTTCAAATATCGAGGGCGCCAAATTAGCGACCCAGAGTCCTCAATCTTTTGTTGAAGGCGATGCGACTTATGAGCTTTCACAACAACTTCCAGCTGAGGCCATAACTCTAGTTGTCGAGTATGTAGATGCATTGAATTATGCATTAGCTACTGGGGATGTACGCAGATTTAAGGAGAGCGCCAAAATCTCTTGCACTTGTCTAAAACCAGCTATCGGAATTAAGGAACTTTATCGCGACGCAGTTGTAGTTGGAGGGCGATACGAAATAACGCAACTAAAACCTATATCAATTAGCGAAGATCGGATCACCCTCCAACTATTTTTAGAAAGATCTACTGCTTTGCAATTAAATTTAAAAAGTGGAGTTGCGTTAAAGATTCCAGGCGTTGCAAGCGAAGCAACATTAGGGATAGAGCAAATTCAGAATACTTGGCAAATCGCGTCGAGCTCTCTTTGAGATTTTTCAACATATTGATTATTTCTTCCTTAATATTTGCTTTCCAGGAAAATACTTTTTCAATTGCGGCAGATTGCACAAAAACCTGTATTGATCTGACGGTCGAAAATGGCGAACTGGTTATTACCGGTAAACGCACTCCTATTAAGCCGAAGTACATACCTCGGCCTGCACCTAAACCAAGATCAACTTCGGTTCCAACTAGCAACCCGGATCACCAAGTAACACGGAAACCGCGAATTGTGCCGGTACGTAAAAAGGTAGTTCGCAAATCTTTAAATGACCAAGTCAGAGAAATACTTCCTACAGCAAGTATTTATCTGCAACCACAAAGTGGAGCATTGATTCATGAGCCGGTGATTTTTTGGACAGATTCACCGCGCAATTTTAAAAAGAGTTTGTCCCTCTTGGATGTGAAGATCGATCTTGACCTGACTGTGAAATTTTTATGGAATTGGGGTGATGGTTCGAATTTTGGAACAACTTTGATCGGAGCCCCATTCCCTTCATTTGAGATTACGCATATCTATTCGCAATCAGGGTTAAACAAAGTTTCACTTAGTAGTAATTGGAGTGGAAGGTATCGCCTAGATGGGGGAGTGTGGCAACAAATACCTGGGGTAATAACAACCATGAGATCAACTCAAATCCAGATCAGACAGGCACGAACAGTTTTCACCGGTTGATTTTCTCCACAGATTAATTACTTCTCCTTAATGGAGAATCGAATCGCCACCAAAGTTGGCGCATGAAAAACCCTCGATTAATTAGCTCTCCTTCTGATTTACTCATCGCAATTCCATTTCTATTGGGTTTCACCCCATCCAGTTCAATAGTTGTAGTTTCAATTAAGGACCAAATAGTAGAAATGACGATGCGTTCTGATTTTCCACCAGAAATAAAGTATTCAGAAGTTGCCGAAGAATTATTGGCCCAATTAGGTGCTCACAAAGCGCAAGAGATCCTTTTAGTTGCTTATTTGCCACCAGAGTTAGATTTTGATGCGCACTTCTTAAAGGAATTATTTATTGATCTAAACAAATCGATTCCAGTTCGCGATTTTGTAGCCGTCTCTGGCGATCGCTGGCGTTCATTAAGTTGCATTGATGATGAATGTTGCCCGATTCAAGGGCGTGCACTTCCGGAAATCTCTACCTCTTTACTGGCTGTCGAAGAGGTTGCGGCTGGAAATCCGATGCCACTTCAAAGTGAGGAGGAGTTAATTGCATCGATTGCATTTACACCATCGCCCTGGGATGAAGGCTTTACTGAAGCGATTGATCAACATTGGAATTATCTGCAAAGCCTTGGGCAGAAGGATTGTTCGAAAGCCGGTGTTGTCTCTTTACTCAAATTGATCAGCGAATTTTCGGCAAAAGGTTATGTGCAAGAGAGAGAATTAGTGGTTGAAGTCTTTGCAGCATTAGCTGATATTCAAGTAAGAGATTTTGCAATTGGCGCACATGGCCAGGAGCTACTGCTAACTCATTGGAGTATGTGGAGATGGTTATTGCGAATGGCACCCGAACAAAGCGTTGCTCCTGTATCTAGCATCTTCGCAATCTTGTCTTATGAGCGAGGTGATGGAGCACTTGCACATCGGGCATTAGATCGGGCCCTTGCAAATGATTCGCAATATTCATTGGCACTCCTTTTGCGTCGGACCTTTAGCGCTGGTTGGCCTCCAGAGGCCTTTAGCAAGATGCGCGCAGAGTTACACCCAAAGATCAGTGATGAGATCTTGGGAGCGGCTTAAATCCGGCAATCTCAAAAGTGGACATTTCTCAAAATCTTCTCTATCTTTTGCCCTAGGTCATGAGTTCCAGTTTTTAGCCCCGGCTTACTGGACGGCAACCCTCCACCGCGGTGGGGTGCTCCGGGTGAAGACCAGGTCGCTATCGAAGTGATAGTGGCAAGCGCGGGTATCTAGCGATAAAAAGCGATACCCCCTTAACCGGAGGTCTAACTATGTCAACCACATCACCACAATTTGAAACCGCTCAGATTCACGCTGGTCAAGTTCCAGATCCAACAACAGGTGCTCGTGCACTTCCGATCTATCAGACAACTGCCTATCAATTCCGCGACACCAAGCATGCTGCTGATCTCTTTGGACTAGCAGAACTTGGAAATATCTACACCCGAATCATGAACCCAACTCAAGATGCAGTCGAACAACGTTTAGCTGCCCTTGATGGAGGAGTTGCATCTTTGCTTCTTGCTTCAGGATCTGCCGCAACTTTTTATTCAATTGTTAACGTTGCAGAAGCTGGCGATCACATCGTTTCTTCTCCATCACTTTACGGCGGAACTTACAACTTATTCCATTACACCTTGCCTAAATTCGGCATCGAAGTAACTTTCGTTGAAGATCCAGATGATCTTGAATCCTGGAAAAAGGCGGTTCGTCCAAATACCAAAGCATTCTTTGGCGAGACAATTGCTAATCCAAAAAATGATGTACTTGATATCGCTGGCGTCGCCAAAATTGCACATGAAGTCGGCGTTCCATTAATCGTTGATAACACCGTTGCAACCGCATTTTTGATCAAGCCAATCGAACACGGTGCTGATGTTGTTGTTTATTCAGCTACCAAGTTTCTTTCAGGTCATGGAAACTCAGTTGTTGGTGCAATTGTTGATTCCGGTAACTTTGATTATGCAAAGCATCCACAACGTTTCAAGAACTTCAATGAGCCAGATCCAAGTTATCACGGCTTGGTTTACGCAGTTAACTTGGGCGTCGGTTCACCATTTGGTGCAAACCTTTCCTACATCTTCAAGATTCGTTTGACCCTTCTTCGCGATACCGGTGCTGCAGTTAGCCCATTTAACGCCTGGTTGTTATCAATCGGACTCGAGACTTTGAGCCTTCGTCTTGAGCGCCACATTTCAAATGCACTTTCTGTTGCAACTTGGTTAGAAAAACATGCCCAGGTGGAGAAAGTAAATTACGCCTCACTTCCATCCTCAAAATGGCATGCACTTGCCAAGAAGTACTCACCTAAGGGAAGTGGTGCGGTTCTTTCCTTTGAAATTAAGGGTGGAATTGAAGCTGGCAAGAAATTTGTCGAAGCGCTTAAATTGCACAGCCACGTTGCCAACATCGGTGATGTTCGCTCACTTGTTATTCATCCTGCATCAACTACTCACTCTCAACTATCACCAGAAGAGCAGTTAACTGCTGGTGTAACACCAGGGCTAGTTCGCCTAAGTGTTGGTATTGAGCATATTGATGACATCAAAGCAGACCTCGAAATAGGTTTTGCCGCCGCTAAAGGTTAAGCAAATTACCCCTTCTGGTTGTTTGTCGGGTGTGCTCAAATGAGTGCACCCGATAAAACTCTGCCAGTAAGCGGTGCTTGGCGGGAAAATCACGAAGCAGGGGAACGTCAATTTGTAAATATCGGCGATCTTGAACTTGAATCTGGTGAAGTATTATCAAATATCACCATTGCTTATCAAAGTTGGGGTGAATTAAACAAAAGCCGTGACAATGCAATTTTGATTAACCATGCATTAACTGGGTGGTCAGATGTACCTGCTTGGTGGCCATCATTAGTAGGTTCGGGATTACCTTTTGATACTGATAAATATTTCATAATCTGTCCCAATGTAATTGGTGGATGCCAAGGTTCAACTGGACCCGCTTCAATCTCTCCAGATGGAAAACCATATGGTTCACGTTTTCCCTATTTAACAATTCGCGACATGGTGGCTGCTGAATATGCATTTACTGAAAAAGTCGGAATCGCAAAATACTTACTTGCTGTGGGTCCCTCTCTTGGTGGAATGCGCTCACTTGAATGGGCGATAACTCACCCTGATCGCGTCGGTGCTATTTGTACAATTGGTTCGACTGCAGTTGCTACTGGGGATCAAATTGGGGCAGCAAGTATTCAAATCAGAGCGATTAAAAAGGATCCACATTTTCATGGTGGAGATTTTTACGACAAAGAGTTTGGCCCAGTTGAAGGCATGGGTATTGCGCGCAGAATTGCACATTTAACTTATCGAACTGAAGCTGAGATGGATGTGCGTTTTGGTCGCGAAATGCAAGGGGATGAGACCGGCCGTTACGCAGTTGAGTCTTATTTGGATCATCAAGCCGATAAATTGGCGCGCAGATTTGATGCAAATACTTATCTGATTTTGACTGAAGCGATGAACTCTCATGATGTCGGTCGCGATCGTGGGGGAGTAGAAGCCGCACTCGGATCGATAAAGATTCCAGTGATTGTGGTTTCGATTGATACCGATCGCTTATTCCCACCAAGGTTGCAGCAGGAAATTTTTGAATTAACTCCTACCGCTGAAGTCCCAGATATTTTGGTTTCCCCTTTTGGTCATGATGGATTTTTGGTCGAAGTTGAAGCGGTAGGGACGATTATCCGCAGAGCCCTTGCCCGAGCTGGCGGCTAGCAACAGTTCTCAGATTCTGGGATCTGAGCCAGATTTGAACTCAATCTGTGCTCTTTTGGGGCGAAAATGTGCGCCGATGGGGTGAAAGAAATTATAATGTCACCATAAGGTTTTTTACCCCGGTCCACTTGGATCAGCGGGTTTAGAAAAATATCAGTAAGGACGTTACGTGCCATCTTCTAAGCCTGCCAAAAAAGCCGCACCAGCAAAAAAAGCGGCTGTTAAATCAGTGGCAAAGAAAGTTGCGAAGGCACCAGCGAAAAAAACTCCAGTAAAAACTATTGTAAAGACACCAGCAAAAAAAGTTGTGAAGACGGCTGCAAAAGCACCTGCTAAAAAAGCTCCGGTGAAATCAGTTGCACCAAAGATACGTCCCAAGATTTTAACTAAGGCCGAGCTGGCAGAGTTAGCAGAACGTAAAGCAGTATTAGCGGCGGAATTAAAAAGCGCCAAAACAACTGGAAAAAGTTCTGCATCTACCGCACCCACTTCAGCTAAGAGCACTGCCACACCTGCAGCATCAAAAATTAAGCCCATTAAAGTAACTGTTGATGGTGAAGAGGTTGAGTTAGAAGAGGTTGAGTTAGAAGATATTGAAGCTCTTGAGAAAGAGTTGGTAACCGATAATTTAGAAGGCGTCGAAAATATTGTTGATGCTGAGCGAAAAGAAAAGCCAGCCGAAGTTGAAGATGACCGCGCTGCTTTCTCACTCACCGCATCTGAAGAGGATGACCTTCCTGCCCAGACTGTTGTCACCGCAGGTGCGACCGCAGACCCAGTTAAGGATTACTTGAAGCAGATTGGTCGAGTACCACTTCTTAACGCGGAGCAAGAAGTTGAATTAGCCAAAAAAGTTGAAGCGGGATTATTTGCTGAAGAGATGATCGCCGGCGGAACGAAATTTGATAAGAAGTTAAAGCGCGAGATGGATGAAATTATTGCCATCGGTCGACGGGCAAAAAATCACCTCCTCGAGGCCAACTTACGTTTGGTAGTTTCGCTAGCAAAGCGTTACACCGGACGTGGAATGCTCTTTCTTGATCTGATTCAAGAAGGAAACTTAGGTTTGATCCGCGCAGTTGAAAAATTTGATTACACCAAGGGTTACAAATTCTCGACATATGCAACTTGGTGGATTCGCCAGGCGATTACCCGCGCAATGGCCGACCAGGCTCGCACAATTCGTATTCCAGTACACATGGTTGAAGTTATTAACAAGCTTGCTCGGGTACAACGTCAGATGTTGCAAGATTTAGGTCGCGAACCAACACCTGAAGAGCTCGCTAAAGAGTTAGATATGACTCCGGAAAAAGTTGTTGAAGTACAAAAATATGGCCGCGAACCAATCTCACTTCACACACCACTTGGTGAAGAAGGAGATTCAGAGTTTGGTGATTTGATTGAAGATTCTGAAGCAGTTGTTCCCGCTGATGCAGTTTCATTTACATTGCTGCAAGAACAATTACATTCTGTCCTTGATACATTGTCAGAACGCGAAGCAGGAGTAGTCGCAATGCGTTTTGGTTTAACTGATGGACAACCTAAAACTTTGGATGAAATTGGAAAGGTTTACGGAGTAACCCGTGAACGAATCCGCCAAATTGAGTCCAAAACTATGTCCAAATTACGCCACCCATCGCGTTCCCAAGTTTTGCGCGATTACCTAGATTAAATAGAAAGAGGCCCTTAAAATGAGCGAAAATCCAAAAGTAACTATGCAGGTAAAAGCGAATGGATCTATCCGGGTTACCGGTGATGTTGATTTTCTTGATGCAGATGGAAATGTCATTAAGAGTGAGAATGGTTTTTCACTTTGTCGCTGTGGGCACTCTGCAAATAAACCATTTTGCGATGGCGCTCACAAAGCCGCTGGCTTTGAAGCACCACCACTTAGTTAAGTTAGTTAAATAAGTTAAAACTTATTAAAGATTAACGCTCGTTTGCGCTTGAGGTAATACGATCGCTCTGGTCGTGAATAGCGATAGAGGCAGCTTTTAAGCCGGTAGCAAATTCACGATGGTGGTGCGAACAGAACATCAATTCGCCTCCATTAGTAAGTACGGCACGAACATATGCCTGGGCGCCACAACGATCGCAACGATCTTGTGCGGTTAGCGGTGCTTGTTCAAGAGTATTCATTTTGTTCATCGCCATCCCTTCAATCTGCCCTAGTTGGTTCCTACTAATGGAACATCATTACACACCGAAGTTATTCCCCGCAGGTTAAAATGCTGTGAATTTCGTGTCGAAAATTTAGAAGAGATATAGATCATTTCAAGTTAAGGGCTCACCTGCGAAGATTTCGCACCTCCACCAAGTACCCTTATTAATCATGAGTCCAGCCGTTAAAGCCCCCGCTACGCGCGCTAAGAGGGCTAGCCAGCCGGCTAAGAGTGGTAAATCTGGTAAAGCAGCAGATCACAACATCTATGACGCAAAATCTTTAGCGGTCCTAGAAGGGCTAGACGCGGTCCGTAAGCGTCCCGGAATGTATATCGGTTCCACCGATTCCCGCGGCTTAATGCACTGCCTGTGGGAGATTATCGATAACTGTGTAGATGAGGCGCTGGCCGGGCATTGCCACAATGTTGAAGTGATTTTGGACTCAGATGGCTCAATTGAGG
>WLKK01000053.1 GCA_009701305.1 Actinomycetota bacterium
ATTGAGATTGACCATTTAAAAAGAGTTTGTGCATGAGCCTTGCGATCGCAAAATGCATTTCATTAATTGGTTTAAATGGTTCTGTTATTGATGTAGAAGCAGATATAGGGATCGGACTTCCCGGATATACATTATTAGGTCTTCCAGATGCCGCACTCTCTGAATCTCGAGATCGAGTTCGTGCTGCCTTAATAAACTCTGGAGAGATCTGGCCAAATAAGCGAGTTACTATCTCACTATCTCCCGCTTGGCTTCCAAAACGCGGATCAGGATTTGATTTGGCGATTGCTGCCGCTTTGTTAGCAGCATCTGAAGTTGAACAAATTGACAGGTTAAATAATGTAATAATTTTGGGAGAGCTAACTCTTGAAGGAAAGATAAAAGGGATTCTTGGCATCTTGCCGGCGCTAATGGCGGCTAAAAAAGCTGGCTTCAATAAAGCAATAGTTCCGGTTGTTAATGCGCAAGAAGCCAGACTGGTTAACGGTTTAGAAATTATTGCTATGAGTACATTAAAAGAGTGTGCGATTTGGATTCGAAGTGGTGAATCACCAACCCATCCGATTGGAGAAAATTATGCCGAGAATGAAGATAGGGAAGAGTTAGATTTAAGTGAGGTTGGGGGCCAACTTCAAGCGCGCAAAGCATTAGAGATTTCAGCGATTGGCGGTCATCACCTATTGATGATCGGACCTCCAGGGGCTGGCAAAACGATGCTTGCCGCAAGATTGCCCTCAATACTTCCGGCACTCGATCGAGAAGGAGCCTTAGAAGTTACCGCATTACATTCTTTAGCAGGGAAAGTAAGTAGTGACTCCCCATTAATTACCCAACCTCCATTTGTGGCTCCACATCACAGTGCTACGCGTGCAGCACTTGTAGGTGGCGGGGGAGTGAATATCAAACCAGGTGCATGCTCTCTTGCACACAATGGAGTTTTATTTTTGGATGAAGCCCCAGAAATGAGCTCTGGGGTTTTGGATGCTTTGCGCCAACCACTTGAATCTGGCTCGATCACAATTTCACGTAGTGGGGCTAGTGCGAATTTTCCATCCCGTTTTACTTTAGTTTTGGCAGCAAATCCATGTCCTTGTGGTCGTTTTACTGGCACTGGACGCAACTGCTCTTGTACGCCGCAAGCGGTACGTCGTTATCTAAATAAACTTTCTGGACCACTTTTGGATCGCATAGATTTGCAAGTCGAAGTTGGCGCAACTGGTCGGGCTGGATTATCACAAATTGGCGAAAGCAGTCAGGTAGTTCGAGACAGAGTCATGAAAGCCAGAGATATCGCTGCCCTGCGTTTTGCAAATTATTACTGGAAAAGTAATTCATTAATTCCAGCCAAGTACCTAAGAAACGATTTTGCACCAGAATCTGCTGGTCTACTTTTTTTAAATCGTGCACTTGACCGCGAATTGATCACCGCTCGCGCATTTCATCGGATCATTCGAGTTAGTTGGTCGATTGCAGATATGCACCAACATCTGATTCCTACTCTTTCAGATATTGAAGAAGCAACATCATTGCATGAAAGGAGTTTTGTGTGAGAAGAATTCTTGCAAGTGATCAAGAGTGGCCACAACAATTAAATCAACTAGATGTTCCACCAACTCAATTATTTATCGAATCTGATGAATCTGATTTGTCGGTATTAACTTCCAAATCAATCGCAATTGTTGGTTCGCGAAATGCAACTCCATATGGTTTGCGTGTTGCTACAGAATTTGCTGCCGCACTTGCCGAATCTGGATACACCATCATCAGCGGTGGAGCTTTTGGAATTGATGCCGCAGCACATCGTGGAGCACTTTCGGTCGGTGGCAAAACGGTAGTCGTGCTTGCTGGGGGAGTTGATTGCCCTTATCCAATGGCACATAGCAATTTGTTTGCAGATGCCAGCAAGAATGGTGCACTTATTTCTGAGCACCCAGCAGGCACACCATCTCGTAAACATAATTTTCTGGAACGCAATCGAATAATTGCTGGTCTAGCTTTTGGAACTTTAATAGTTGAAGCGGCGTTTAAAAGTGGAGCGATCAGGACTGTGTTAGATACGGTGAAATTATTGCGTCCAGTTATGGCTATTCCGGGGCCAATTTCATCTCCACTTAGCGCTGGCGTGAACCGGCTGATTGCTGAACGAGTTGCTGAATTGGTCACATCTGTCTGGCAAATTGAGGAGATAGTTGGGTCTTATGGCCAGACTGGCCAGGGTGGTCAGTTGATGCTTGGCACTGATGGGATGATTAACCCGTGCCAAACTCAGAGCAATCAACCCCAGATTTTCGGTCAGGGTTTGTCACTCTTGTAGGTCGGCCCAACACCGGAAAATCAACTTTAATAAATGCGCTGGTCGGCGAAAAGATAGCCATCACTTCAACCAGACCACAAACGACTCGGCGGATTATTCGCGGTGTTATTTCCCGCCCACAAGGTCAATTAATTTTGGTAGATACACCTGGATTACATCGTCCGCGCACATTATTGGGTGAGCGCTTAAATGCGATCGTCGCTGAGGCATATTCAGATGTTGACTTGATCGCATGTTGTCTGCCGGCAAATGAAAGCAGCGGTTCTGGTGATGAACGGATCATTAGTGAGATTTCTGGAAAAATTCCATTGATTGCGATAGTTACTAAAAGCGATTCAGTTCCAAAGGATGCGCTTCCCAAAAGATTATTAGAAGTTTCAAAATTGGCTCCATGGAAAGAGATCATTCCAGTATCAGCACGCAAGGGTGATCAGATTGAGAAGTTAAGAGAACTGTTAATCTCTTATCTTCCAACTGGTCCAGCTCTTTATCCAGATAATCAAGTTAATGAAGATGATGATTACATGGTCTTTGCTGAATTAATCCGCGAAGCAGCCCTTGAGGAAGTCTCAGATGAGCTGCCTCATTCAATTGTTGTGGTAATTGATGAGATTCAAGAGAAAAACATCAAAACTATTTTTGCAACGCTCTTCCTTGAGCGCCCAAGTCAGCGCATAATTGTCCTCGGGCCAGGTGGGGAGCGGCTAAAGAAGATTGGTACCAAAGCAAGGCGTGAAATTGAACTTGTAACTGGGAAGCAGGTTTTTCTTAATCTGCACATCTCAATTGAAAAAGAGTGGCAACGAAATCCGCGGTCGCTCGAAAAGTTTGGATTTTAAGGAGTACAAAAGTGAAACGGATTGCAATCGCCGGCATTTTGACCGAATGTAATGATTTCACTAGCGCCTTAATTACAGAAGCAGATTTTGAACGGGTTGAACTACTCCGGGGCGATCAGATGTTTGAGCGAACTGATGGCGTAGTTGGTGGAACATTGACCGAACTTGCTAAACATCCAGAATTCATTCCAGTTCCATTACTTTTTACTTCAACTATTCCTGGTGGAGCATTAACAGATCAGTGTTACAAAACTTTTCATGATGAAATTATCGAACGTTTAAAGGATGCTGGATCTGTTGATGGGGTATTGCTTTTGTTGCACGGAGCCGCAGTTTCCGTCAGCGTTGCAGATATTGAAGGAGAATTGCTGGAGTCAGTTCGAAAAGTTGTTGGATCAAAGATTCCGATAATGGTGACTCTCGATTTGCACGCTCACATCACTGAAAAAATGGTTGCACTATCAACAGCGTTGTTTGGCTGGGAAACCTATCCACATATGGACTCATTCACCACTGGTGCTCGGGCTGCAGATTTAATGGTGCGCACGCTTAATAAAGAGGTCAATCCAGTTCAAGTAATGGCTCGGGTTCCAGTTTTAACAAGTGCGATTAATGCTTCCACTGAAAGACCCGGACCTTTTTTCGATCTCATGAAGAAAGCCAAAGAATGGGAACATGAAGGTAAATGCTTATCAAGCAGCGTTTTCTTGGTACATCCATATGTTGATCGCCCGGAAATGGGAAGTGGCGCACTTTTTGTTACTGATAATGATCCACAAAGTGCGGCCAAAATGGCCCGCGAGATTGCGCAAGAGTATTGGGATCGTCGTCAAGAGTTTGAACCTAAAGTTTGGAAAGCTGAAGCAGCAATTCATGATGCAATTGAAAATCAGACCGGTAGATCTGTTTTAACTGAAGTCGCAGATACCTGTGGTGGAGGTTCTGCCGGTGATTGTGTTGCAGTTCTTCGAGCATTACTTGATATTGATGTAAATATAAAAGCGATCTATCCTGTGGTTTCACCTAATGCTGCTGCAATAGCAATTAAATCTGGCGTCGGCTCAGAAGTTAATTTGCAAGTTGGCGCTGAGGTAGATAAAAAGTGGGGAGCCCCAGTAAGTATTAAAGGAAAGGTTCTTAAAGTAAGTGATGGAAAATTTATGTATCAAGGTGGGGTATGGGATGGAGCCAGCGGCCGTATGGGAGCCACTGCGGTAGTTAGAGTTGGCGGAATCGATATTGTTATAGCTACTTTCCCAACCTATGAATGGCGAGATGAGCAATACCTTTCAATGGGCTTGAATCCATCCGATTACCAATTAATAGTTGTTAAGAATCCGATGAATTACTTTATGACTTACAGCCCGATAGCCAATAACTTCTATGTAATCGACTCACCTGGGCCAACTCCGGCAACCTGCAAAGCACTAACTTATGTGCAAAGGGAAAGACCGTTTTTCCCATTTGATGCTGACATTCCCGGAGATACCGTAAAACTGTATGGAGCTGTCAACCAAAATTGAAGTTTATCGGCGCGCTAGATCAAGGGACATCAAGTACTAGATTCATCATTTTCAATCACGATGGACAGATTGTCGCGATGGACCAAATGGAGCATAAGCAAATACTTTTAGCCGACGGCTGGGTTGAACATGATGCATTGGAAATTTGGGATAACTCCAACAAGGTGATCGAGGGTGCACTTAAAAAAGCCGGAATTATTGGATCGGATTTTACTGCCATCGGCATCACTAATCAAAGAGAGACAGTTCTAGCTTGGAACAAGGAAACTGGCTTGCCACTTGCCAATGCGATTGTTTGGCAAGATATCCGAACTAAAAATGAGCTAGAAAAACTTTCCGAATCACAAAAGCTAAGAATTCAGTTTTTAAGCGGATTGCCAGCCTCTCCATATTTTTCAGCAAGCAAAATGAAGTGGCTAATTGAAAATTCACTTGCAGTACGCGATGCAAAGGCAGATGGTTCATTAGTTTTTGGAACTATGGACACGTGGCTACTGTGGAACTTAACTGGTGGAGTTTTTGCAACAGATGTGACAAATGCCAGCCGTACTCTTTTGATGGATATTGAAAAACTGGAATGGAATGATGAATTACTAGAGATTTTTAATATCCCAATAGCAACTTTACCAACCATTAAATCCTCTTCAGAGATTTATGGCCATACTCTCAAGGATGGCGTTTTTGGTTCAGAGATCGCTATTTCTGGCATCTTAGGTGACCAACAAGCAGCGATGGTTGGTCAGGGTTGTTTTGAAGTAGGGGACTCAAAATGTACTTACGGGACCGGGAACTTTGCATTAGTAAATACCGGGACCCAAATAGTAAGAAGTGAAAATGGCTTACTAACAACTGTCTGCTATAAATTTGGAACAGAAGCTACTAAGTATGCGCTTGAAGGATCAGTTGCGGTAACTGGAGCAGCAGTTCAGTGGTTGCGGGATCAATTGGAATTAATTAAAAGTGCGGACGAGATTGAGGAATTAGCTAAGAGCGTTCCAGATAATGGTGGCGTTTATTTTGTGCCAGCTTTTTCTGGCTTATTTGCTCCGCATTGGCGAAGTGAAGCTCGCGGGGTAATAGTTGGATTAACTAGAAGTGCAACCAAAGCCCATTTAGCTCGTGCAGCATTAGAGGCCATTTGTTATCAGAGCCGCGAGATTTTAGTGGCTTTAGCGGCCGAGAGTGGAGTCCAACTAAAGCAGTTACGTGTTGATGGTGGGATTACCAACAACAATTTATGTATGCAGATTCAGGCAGATGTATTGCAGATAGAAATTGTTCGCCCGCAGATTGTAGAAACAACAGCGTTAGGGGCGGCTTATGCCGCAGGATTAGCTGTCGGATATTGGAAGAGCACTGACGAGTTGAAGGCAAAAAGTGTAATTGCTAAAAAATGGAGCCCAAACAAAGATAGCGAATTGGCCACAAAAGGATTGGGACAGTGGCAAAAAGCGGTATCAAAAACGCTTAATTGGCTTGATTAATTAAGGGCAAGTTTTTACGGCTGGCTAAATAGGAACCGATTAGGACTAATGGGAATCCAATAAAAATACCAAGTGTTAGTGGTTCATTAATTAAAATAACACCCAGCCCGATGGCTACCGCTGTGTTTATGTAAGTGACTACCGAAGCCCTAGCCGAACCAACTTGAGCAAGTAACTTAAAGAAGTAGTAGAAAGCTGCGGCGGTGCAGATCGCGCCTAACCCAATAAGAGAAGAGGTCGCCTTTAGTGAAGGAGGTTGAGTTGGGAAAGTCAATGCGGCAGGTACAGCGAAAATAACCGCTGTTATCGCCATTGAGATTCCACTTATTGCGATTCCCGGAACTTCTGGTGCTTTTGTTGAAATCATGTTGGTTGCAAAGGCATAGAGAAAAGCCGATAGCAAAACCATTAATACTCCAGCAAGATCTGTTGCACCACGGAGTGCGTCAACTCCGACAAGTGCGAAGACTCCGATAAAACCAATAACTAAACCAAAAAGCCGCTTTGAATGCCACACAGTGGTGTCACCCGATGCAGAAGCCAGCAAAGTCGCCCAAATCGGTACAGTTGCGATAAGTAATCCTGCCAATCCGGATGAGATGCTTTTTTCTGCTGTTGTAATTAAATACCAAGGACCAACCATCTCAAGAATGGCGTAGACAAGAATCAATTTCCAATATTTCTTAGCTGGTGCGATTGCACCTTGCTTAATGGCGATTGGGAGCAAAATAAGTGAACCAATCAAAACCCGAGAAAAAACCACCATTGGAGTTGAAAATTCAGCAACAGCAATCTTAATAAATAGATAAGGAACACCCCAGAGCACACCTACTAAAAGAAATAGGCCAAGTGATTTACGGGAGTTCACTTGTTGATCTTACTAGGAATCTATGAACCTAGAATCTTATTGATTTCCGCTGAAATCTCTTCACGCAAGCGCAAACTATCTGTGACAAAAGCGCCATGGCTAAAAAATCCATGAACCATTCCAGGGTACTCGCGCATAGATACTGAAACCCCTTCATCACTTAATCGTTGTGCGTACTTCTTTCCATCAGAGTAAAGCACATCACATTGTGCCAAAATTACAATCGCTGGCGCTAAACCCTTTAATGTTGATGCACTTTGTGGAACTGCATAAGGATTTTTGTCATCGGCATTACCATTTAAATACTGATCCCAGAGATAAACCATCCGATCGCGAGTGAGACCATAACCTTCGGCATAATCATTCATCGATTCAGTATCTGTATCTTTTTGATTGCAAGGATAAAGTAGTAGTTGGTATGCAAGTTCAATATTTTGATCTCGGGCTTTAAGTGCAACTGCAGAGGCAAGATTTCCGCCGGCACTATCTCCAGAAACGGCAATTTTTTTAGGGTCTATATTTAAAGTTTTTGCATTTTTAATTACCCACTCAACACTTGCCCAGCAATCATCAAATGGAATCGGGAATTTGTGCTCGGGGGCTTTTTGATAATTAACCGCTATCACTACTGATTTTGTTCTATTAGCTATTGCACTTAGTGGTGCTTGGTACATCTCAATAAAATTAAAAACCCATCCACCGCCGTGGAAAAACAGCAATACCGGGAATGGTCCGGGTCCCTCAGGAGTGATTACTAATGCTGAAATATCTGCTGTAGGAGTTGGAATAGTTTTCAACTGGGTATCAGCAACGCTTTCGCTGGGTCCGCCATCATTAATAAAAAGGTGAGTATTTTTACGCAAAGTTGAGATAGGCACTTCACCAGCAACTGGTAGGCCTAATGCAGCACGATCTGCCAGAAATTTTGCAGCTTGTGGGTGTAAAGGTGCTGGCATTTTCGCTCCAATTTTCATTCTTATTGAGTGATTACCTGTAGTTTATTCAAGTTTATTGAATATTCCGACTGAACGGTACAATTTGAGGAGATTTAAATTTATGAGGAGCGAGAAATGCGAGTAGGTGTATTAACCGGAGGCGGAGATTGTCCTGGGTTAAATGCAGTTATTCGGGCGATTGTTCGAAAAGGTGTCAAAGAGTATGGCTATGAATTTATTGGATTTAAAGATGGCTGGAAAGGTCCACTAGAAAGCTTAACGATTCCGCTTGATGTTTCATCTACCCGAGGATTACTTCCACGTGGCGGAACGATTTTGGGATCTTCACGTACTAATCCTTTTAAGGTCGAGGGTGGCGTTGAAAAGATTAAGGCAAATTTGGCCGAGCAGGGAGTTGATGCGCTTATTGCTATTGGCGGAGAAGACACCCTAGGAGTTGCCACAAAGCTACATTCACTTGGCGTGAATGTTGTGGGTGTTCCAAAAACTATTGATAATGATTTAAATAACACAGATTACACATTTGGTTTTGATACTGCAGTAAATATTGCTGTGGAGGCGATTGATCGTTTACACACAACAGCCGAATCTCATCACCGGACTTTGATTGTTGAAGTTATGGGTCGGCATGCAGGTTGGATTGCTTTACATGCAGGGTTAGCAGGTGGAGCAACTTGCATCCTAATTCCAGAGATTCCATTTTCAATTGAAAAAGTTTGCGCATATGTTGAAGCCCGTTACCAAACAAATTACGCACCAATTATTGTTATCGCCGAAGGTGCCGTTCCTCAAGATGGAGACATGATTACCAAAGATGGAACCTTAGATTCCTTTGGTCATGTGAAACTCTCAGGAATTGGTGAGTGGCTCGCTCAAGAGATTGAAAGACGCACTGGTAAGGAAGCGCGCACCTCGGTATTGGGACATATTCAACGCGGTGGCACACCAACCGCATTTGATCGAGTTCTAGCCACACGTTTTGGTTTACATGCAATTACCGCTGTTCATGAGGGAGATTTTGGCAAAATGGTGGCTCTGCATGGGACACAGATCGAACGGGTTTTGCTCTCAACGGCAACTGAAAAACTAAAAGTTGTCGACCCAGCTCTATACGCCGAAGCAGAAATCTTCTTCGGCTAGATCAGATTTAATTACCCCGCCCCCAACAGCAAAGGATCTCTAGGCTTATGAGCGTGAACCCGAATTCCACTCAATCATCTCAAATCGATGCGCTATTTACTCCTGGGCTAGTTGCTGCACAACAACCAAATTGGCCAGATAAAGAGGCGCTAGCAAGTGCGGTTGAACAGTTACGCACTTTTCCACCACTTGTATTTGCTGGAGAGTGTGACACGTTAAAAGAGAAGATTGCCGAAGCTGCAGAGGGCCGCGCATTTTGGTTGCAAGGTGGGGATTGTGCTGAAACTTTTGTCGGCGCAACTGCTGATTCAATTCGAAACCGGATGAAAACTATTTTGCAAATGGCTGCGGTTTTACAATACGGCGCGAGTTTGCCAGTATTAAAAGTTGGTCGCATGGCTGGGCAGTTTGCCAAGCCGCGCAGTAACGACACTGAGACACGTGGAGATGTAACTCTTCCGGCTTATCGTGGAGATGCGGTAAATGATTTGGAGTTCACCCTTGAATCTCGCACTCCTGACCCACAAAGATTAGTTCGCGTTTACCAAACTTCGGTTTCCACCCTCAACTTAGTCCGTGCTTTTACTCATGGCGGCTTTGCTGATCTGCGCCGAGTGCATGAGTGGAACAAGGGATTTATCCGCGACTCAGCAGTGGGCGAACGGTATGAGCAGATGGCAAATGAAATTGGCAGAGCGCTGGCATTTATGCATTCAGCTGGTGTTGATCCAGATGCATTTAGAAGTGTTGATCTTTATTCCAGCCATGAAGCGTTGATTCTTGAGTATGAGCGTGCGCTTACTCGGATCGATTCACGTACTCAGGAGCCATATGACGTTTCAGCGCACTTTGTTTGGATCGGGGAACGTACTCGCAAAATTGATGGAGCACATGTTGATTTCTGTTCCAAAATTCGCAATCCAATAGGTGTAAAACTTGGACCTAAAACCCAAGTTGATGAAGTACTAGCTTTAATTGAGAAGCTAGATCCTAATCGTGAACCTGGCAG
>WLKK01000054.1 GCA_009701305.1 Actinomycetota bacterium
AGCATCCAGAGTTGTTACAAATATGGAAGCATCACTTGAAGTTCCAACTGCAACTAGTGTTCGTGCACTTCCGGCAAAATTATTAATTGACAATCGAATTGTAATAAATAACCACTTGAAACGTGGTCGTGGTGGAAAAGTTTCTTTCACACATTTAATTGGCTATGCACTGGTCAAAGCATTACGCGCGATGCCAGAGATGAATTCATTCTTTACACACCTTGAAGAAAAACCTGCGGTCGGGCATCCAGATCACATCAATTTAGGAATCGCAATTGATTTACCAAAATCTGATGGAACCAGGCAGTTATTAGTTCCATCAATTAAAGGTTGCGAAGAGATGGATTTCGCACAATTTTGGGACGCGTATGAAGCTGTTGTAAAAAAAGCTCGCACAGGAGCCCTGGCTGTTGAAGATTTTGCTGGAACCACAGTTTCACTTACAAATCCTGGAACCATTGGAACAGTTCATTCAGTTCCACGGTTGATGCAAGGCCAAGGTTTAATTCTTGGTGTTGGTGCGATGGATTACCCAGCCGAGTATCAAGGAGCGAGTGAAGAGACGCTCTCTCGTCTTGCGATTAGCAAAACTGTAACTCTCACAAGCACTTACGATCACCGAATTATTCAAGGTGCACAATCTGGAGATTTCCTACGCCGCATCCATGAAATATTGTTAGGTGAAGAAAGTTTTTACGATGAAATTTTTGCTGCGCTTCGAATTCCTTATGCTCCAATTCGCTGGAATACTGATATTGAACGCACCAAAGATGATGACATTCACAAAACTGCACGCGTTCAGGAGTTAATCCACGCTTATCGCAGCCGCGGTCACTTAATGGCTGATACCGACCCACTTGAATTCCACATGCGCTCCCACCCAGATCTAGATGTGGTAACTCATGGCCTAACTCTTTGGGATCTTGATCGCGAAGTTGCTACCGGTGGCTTTGGAACTGAGCCGTTTATGAAGTTACGTAACATTCTTGGAATTTTGCGTGATTCATACTGTCGAGCAATCGGTATTGAGTACATGCACTTGAGCGATCCTACAGAGCGTAAATGGATGCAAAGTAAAATTGAAGTTGGTTCACCAAGAATTGCGCGCGAAGAACAACTTAGAATTCTACGTAAGTTAAATAGTGCAGAAGCTTTTGAAACATTTTTACAAACTAAGTTTGTTGGCCAAAAACGATTCTCACTTGAAGGTGGCGAATCTGTAATTCCAATTCTTGATGCGATTCTTTCCTCTGCAGCTGAAGCAAAGTTGCAAGAAGTAAGTATTGGAATGCCGCACCGTGGACGTTTGAATGTGTTAGCAAATATCGCCGGAAAATCTTATGGTCAAATTTTCCAAGAGTTTGAAGGTCACTACGCTGAAAATGCCGTTCAAGGTTCAGGCGATGTTAAATACCATTTAGGAAGCACCGGAAGATTTACTGCCGAATCTGGCGCACAGACAAATGTTTATCTAGCCGCAAACCCATCTCACTTAGAAGCGGTAAACCCAGTACTCGAAGGAATTGTGCGCGCCAAGCAAGACCGCACAAATATTCGTGAGGCCTACTCAATTCTTCCAGTTCTAATGCATGGCGATGCTGCATTTGCTGGACAAGGAGTTGTTGCTGAAACTTTGAACTTGTCGCAACTGCCTGGATATCGCACCGGTGGAACCATCCATGTAATTGTTAATAACCAAGTTGGATTCACTACATCACCATCTGCTGCTCGTTCATCTAGATATGCAACCGATGTTGCGCGAACAGTGCAAGCACCAATTTTCCATGTAAATGGAGATGATCCAGAAGCATGTGTACGTGTTGCACGTTTGGCTTTTGAATATCGCCAAGAGTTTAATAAAGATGTGGTAATCGACATGATTTGTTACCGCCGTCGCGGACACAACGAAGGTGATGAGCCAAGTTTTACGCAACCACTTATGTACAAATTGATTGATGAAAAGCGATCTACCCGAACTTTGTATACCGAAGCGCTAATTGGCCGTGGAGATATTTCAACTGAAGAGGCTGATGAGGTACTTCGTGACTTCCAGGTCCAACTTGAAAATATCTTCACAACTGTCCATAACACCGAACCAGAGCCAGACGGAACTATTGTTCCTGAATTCCGTGGCCCTGAAGCAATAAATACGGCAATCCCTGAAGTTGTTGCTCGCAAAATTGCCGCCACTCAAATTGCTACACCTGATGGATTTACAATTCATCCAAAACTTATTCCACAACTTGCGCGCAGAGTTGAAATGTTAAATGAGGCCACAATCGATTGGGCGATGGGTGAAGCACTCGCATTTGGTTCGATTTTGCTAGATGGAAAACATATTCGTTTGGCTGGTCAAGATGTTGCCCGCGGAACATTTAGCCAACGTCACGCAGTTATTACCGACCAAGTAACTGGAAATGAATGGCTCCCGCTTCGAGGATTAATTGAAAACGAAAATCAATTCTTTGTAATTAACTCTCTATTGTCTGAATATGCCGCGATGGGATTTGAATACGGATATTCAGTTGAGCGCGAAGATTCACTTGTGCTTTGGGAAGGCCAATTCGGAGATTTCGCAAATGGTGCTCAAACAATTATTGATGAGTTCATCTCTTCATCATTACAAAAATGGGGCGAACGATCCTCTGTTGTGTTGCTACTTCCACATGGTTATGAAGGCCAAGGTCCAGATCATTCATCAGCACGTATCGAAAGATTCTTATTGCTATGCGCCGAAGAGAACATGACAGTGGCGCAACCTTCTACGCCTGCCTCTTACTTCCACTTACTTCGTTGGCACATGGCAAACCCTGCTCGCCGTCCGTTAATTGTTTTCACTCCTAAATCAATGTTGCGTTTGAAAGCTGCGGCTTCATCCCTTAGTGATTTCACCACTGGCAATTTCAGACCATTAATTGATGATTCAACTGTCACAAATGCAACTAGATTAATTTTCTGTTCTGGCAAGATTTATCATGACTTAACTGCCGAGCGCGCAAAGTTGGGCGAAAATACAACAGCGATCGTTCGGATTGAACAGCTTTATCCATTGCCAGCTCAAGCGATGCGCGAAATTGCTGCAAAACATCCAAATGCAACGATGCTGTGGGTGCAAGATGAACCTGCTAACCAAGGTCCATGGCCATTTGTTGCACTTAATACATCAGAAGTTTTTGATGGTCGCGTATTGCGTCGAGTCTCTCGGCGTGCCTCTGCAGCTCCGGCCACTGGAAATCATCATTTGCATGAAGAAGAACAAAAAGCTTTAATCTTTGAAGCTTTCCAGCGCTAAAATTTTTTACTTTTCCAATACCTAAATAAATATTTTCCAATGATTTCTTTACGAGTAAGAAAACCCCAACTTCTAGAATCGATACTTGGTTCGGTGTTGTCGCCTTCAACCCAAAATCGCTTTTTCTCAATCTTTGTGATCCGCTTAATGTATTGAATTCCAGGTTGATCATCTTTTTCAATGACCACGATATTTCCTACTTCGAGTTTCTTACGCCTTGGTTTCCACTTGACCACAACCCAGTCACCGTCATTTAATGTCGGAGCCATAGAGGCACCGCTGACTGCAACCGTTCCGTACCTACTCAGAAATCTTCTGGCAATGCGAACGCCAACCCGCAATCCAACCAAGATTGCCGCCTGGGTCTTCGGCTTAAATTTCCCTAATGCAGGATTGATAGACACAGTAGTAGTCTGGCACTTAATTGATTTAACCAAAACCTAGACATGGCAACCTTATGCAGGTCCAGGATGAAATTAGGAGAGGTAAAAATGTTAAAAAACAGATTTAATTCTGGTTCCGCTGGTTCCGCTGGTGCTGCGTTAAAAGCAGTCGAGTCATTCTTCGCTCCAAAGCAAACTGTTCTAGCTCACTGCGATCTTCCTTGTGGAGTTTACGATCCATCCCAAGCCAAAATTGAGGCGCTCTCAGTTAAGGCTGCCATGGAAAAATATGCGGCAAGTAGTGATCCTGATTTCAAATCACGAGCCGTTGCAGTAAAAGAAGTGCGCTCGCATCAAGTTAAGGAACACCTTTGGGTGCTTTGGACTGATTACTTTAAGCCAAATCATTTTGAGGCTTATCCAAACTTGCACACCTTATTTAACGAAGCAACAAAACTTGCTGGTGCCACTGGAACTAAAGGTACTAACGATGTTGCAGTTGCCGATAAGTTGCTAGCTAAAATCGAAGAGATCTCTGAGATCTTTTGGGCAACGAAAAAGTAATAAATTTAAAGTTATTTAGTTATTGATGGCTTAACGATTGTGCCGCGGCTTTAGCAAGAAATGAAACGCGATCAACTACAGCGCGAATCACTAAGCCGCGGGCAATCAAACGCTCTTGTTCATGGACTTCAATCTCAAAAGTTAACCGGTTATTTTCAACTTTTGTGCAGGTAGCTATCGCTCGAACTTCGGCACCAATACTTGCCGTTGAAATATGATCAAACTCAACGCGAATTCCAACTGATGTTTCTCCTTGTTCTATACATTCAAGTAACGCTGCGACCGTCGCACTCTCAGCAAGTGCAATAACTTGAGGAGTTGCCAACACCGGAACATCGCCACTTCCATGAGCGATTGCGGTATCACCTTGACGCACACTCATACCTGACATTCCAACTACACCTAAATACTTCTCTGAAAATTGTTCAGTGCTCATTTACTCATTTTCCTTGCTCGGCAATCATTATTAATGGGTCGCCCTCTTGGATGATCTCCCCAGGTGTAACTGCAATCTCGATTACTTTTCCAGCAACTTCAGATAGCACCGGGATCTCCATCTTCATCGAATCAAGTAGCAATACGGTCTGCCCGATTATTACCGATTCTCCAATTGTGACTGATACAGACAACACATTCGCCACCATCTCGGCGCGAATCGTGTGAATCTTCTGGTCTGCTTCAGCCATACGAGCAACTTACTCGGGATTATTACTCTTGCTCGTAACTCTCGCGAATTTCGACATGAGTTTGAATAAAAGTATCGGTAGAAATTTCAGTGTAGGTAATGCTCTGTGACCAAGAAATGCTCTGGACCGCCAGATCACTCGCGATCCGTTGCCGTAACTCTTGCGGTGCCGTCTCGGCGCAAGATCTTGAAAGTAAATTCCTGAATCTATGTTCAGCCATTTGTTCATCAGCACAAGGTGGGCATTCGCTCAAATGAAACTCAATGGCATGGCTTACCTGTTGGTCTTCAATTTCACCATCAATAAAGAGGATTAGGGCGTGTAACACCTCAGTACAAGGAGTTTGATGAGGATTTCCGCAACTCATTTGTCATCACCTGCACTTTTTATATATCCACTTTCAATTGCATAATCAGTTAACAAATCACGTAACAATTTCCGGCCCCGATGAAGACGTGACATCACAGTTCCAGAAGGTGTATCCATGATTTCGGAAATCTCTTTATAAGAAAAACCCTCTACATCGGCTAAATACACCGCAAGACGAAACTCTTCTGGGAGTGATTGCATAGCCCGCTTTATATCGCCATCGGGAAGATTCTCCAACGCCTCAACTTCTGCAGATTTTCCTTGATCACTGGTATGTGAGGCAGATTTGGCTAATTGCCAATCTTCAATTTCCCCATCTGCAATTAATGGTTGACGTTGATTTTTACGATAAATATTTATAAAAGTAGTAGTTAAAATTCGATATAGCCAAGCTCTTAAATTTGTACCCTCTTCAAATTGATGGAATGAATTAAAAGCCTTGGCATATGTTTCTTGAACTAAATCTTGGGCATCTTCAGGATTTTTTGTCATCCGTAGTGCTGCGCTATAAAGAGCGTCTAGAAATGGCAATGCATCTTTTTCAAATCTTGATTTCCGCGCAGTGGAGCTTTCATTGTTTTTTGCAATCGCATTATTTCGCGCTAAAGGTTCCAGGGAGCCTTTTGATTGGCTATCTGTACTTTTAATATCTTTTGCGCGCGTCACAACAACTGACTTTACACTCATATTTAGATCAACCATTGGGTGGTTTGACTTATTCCCACTAGTTCCCAACCAATTCCCCACCGGTTTCGCCTAACTCCCCGTCCTGCAGGAAGGTATGGAAGGTATGGAAGGTATGGAAGGTATGGAAGGTATGGAAGGTATGGAAGGTATGGAAGGTATGGAAGGTGCGACTACTCCAGATATGTTTATGCAACAACTTTCCGCGAATTACCACTACTTACTTCTACTCACTTAAACTCACAACAGGGTTTGCGCTTCACCTAATGGAATCTGCGTCAACAATGAGGGGTCATTATTTCGAGTGAAGTTAACTTGATTAGAAACTGGGTATGCCTTTAACTCAGCGTTTTCAGGAGTTAAACCTTGACGAATAAAATCTCGCGCACTTACTTCATCATTAATTTTTGGATCTAACCATCTTTGCCAATCTTCTTTCGGTAAAAAAAGTGGCATACGGTGATGAATACTTGCAAGAAAACCTTCTGCCTCTTTTGTAATTATTGCGGCTGTTCCATTTTCATAAATTCCAGCCATTGCTAATTGCTTTTTATCGTTTCGCTGAATAAAAAATGGTTGCTTGCTTGGGTATTCTCCTAATTCGGTGGCCCACTCAAAATATCCAGTTGCTGGAATTAAACAACGGCGAGCGCGAAATGCAGATTTGAATGATGGCTTCTCGTGAACAGATTCACTTCGAGCATTAATAGTATTTGCACCTGTAAATCCACTTTTTGCCCAAGTTGGAATTAATCCCCATTTCATAATCTCCAACCGCTGTTCAACAATTACATAAATATCTGAGGTGGGCGCAACATTCCAACTTTGATTTAACTCACGCTCTGGTACTCCGACTAAAGCGAACTCCGTTGCGATCTCATCAATACTTGCCGTTGCGGCAAAACGTCCACACATAAGCCAATTCTAGACAAGCCTGCGCAAGCCTACGACTGAGTAGTCGCACTACCTTCAATCCGAATAAGTCAGCACCCGTCCGAATACATCAGCATCCAGCAACAAAATCCACCCGAATTAATCAGCACCCCTCTGAATGCATCAGCACCCGTCCGCGGAAAATCAGCGCACCTTTAACTGGGTATCCTTAGCAGGTGCCAAATAGATCTAATCAGCTATGGCTTGCTCCGCAGGCTCGCGAGATGTTAGCCGCTGCAGTGGCAATCCCAAGTTCAAAATCGGTGATGAACCGGGCATTAGTACTCGGGGCACTTGCGACTACGCCTTCAACTCTCTATCGCCCCCTCTACTCGCGTGATAGTTCACTTATGGTTGCCGGATTGCGCGCTATGGGCACTTGGATTGATGAACAACCAAAATCGATCTCTATCTCACCGCGTCCTTTAGTTGCGGTAAACAACATTGATGTTGGAAACGCTGGAACCGTGATGCGCTTCTTGCCACCACTAGCCGCTCTAGCACTTGGTGATATCGCTTTTGATGGAGATGCCCGATCTCATGAACGTCCGCTTGCTCCTGTCATTAAAGCTTTAATCGAATTAGGTGCCGATATTGATCACGGCGGACGTTTTGGTTTACCGCTAACTATTCATGGCTCTGGTTCATTAAAGGGTGGCGAGATTTCAATTGATGCAAGTGCATCAAGTCAATTTGTTTCTGCGCTACTTTTAGCTGCACCACGAATGGATAAAGGTTTAAATGTAAAAAATATTGGACCTTCACTTCCTTCTGCGCCACATATTGAAATGACCGTTGCGATGTTGCGCGAGCGCGGCATAAAAGTTGATAACTCTGTGCCAAATATTTGGAAAGTAACTCCTGGAGAAATATTTTCTGTCAAAAGTATTATCGAACCAGATCTTTCAAATGCTGCTCCATTTATGGTCGCTGCAATGATTGCTGGCGGCTCTGTAACAATTTTAGATTGGCCAACAAAAACAACTCAACCAGGTGACCAACTCCGTGGAATTTTTACGCAAATGGGAGCAAATTTAGAGTTTGCAAATGGTGGCTTAACTATTACCGGCTCAGGTTATATAAATGGTATTGATATTGATTTAAATGAAGTTGGCGAATTGACTCCCTCTATTGCCGCACTTGCTGCATTAGCCTCATCTCCTTCACACCTGCGCGGTATCGGACATCTGCGACTACATGAAACTGATCGCCTTAAAGCTTTAGCATCTGAGATAAATGGATTGGGTGGGGATGTTATTGCCCATACTGATTCACTTGAAATTAACCCGCGTAAGTTACATGGTGGAACATTCCATACTTATGAAGATCATCGACTTGCAACGGCTGGAGCCATAATCGGGTTAGCAGTTAAAGATGTTTACGTTGAAAATATTGAGACGACCAAGAAAACAATTCCAGATTTCACTTCACTTTGGACAAGTATTCTTGAAACAAGTAATTAATTGGTGATTATTTAATGGCCAATGTGGGTAAAGGTCGTATCGACAAACTCGATGAAGATGATGTTCGTATTAGACCGTCTAGATCTACCCGCCCTCGCACAAAAGATCGCCCAACACATGCAGCTGCAGTAAGAGCACAAGTCATCACAGTTGATCGCGGACGTGTTACTTGTATTGATGAAAATGGCGCACAAATAGATGCAATGAAAGCCCGAGAGTTAGGTAGAAGATCTATCGCTGTTGGTGATTGGGTGGGAGTGATTGGTGATTCAGAATCACTTGCCCGAGTTGTGCGCGTAGAAACTCGAAAAAATGCATTGAGACGTTCAGTTGAAGATGGATCTGAGCGAACAATTGTCGCAAATGTTGATTACTTAATTATTGTCTCAGCTGCTGCAAATCCTGATCCGCGTACCGGATTTATTGATCGTGCACTTGTTGCGGCGTACACCGAAGATATTCAACCAGTTATTGTTATGACTAAAAGTGATTTAGCTGATTCGAAAGAATTTTTAAAACAATATGAAGCGCTTCATATCCCGAATTTTTCAACAAACAAATTTTCACCCGACAGTGAACTTGCAAATCTAATTGCAGGAAAAGTTTCGGTATTCATTGGTCATTCTGGAGTTGGCAAATCAACTTTGATAAATACTTTATCTCCTGAATTTCGACGTGAGACCGGTGAAGTCAACGAAGTAACTGGGCGCGGAAGACACACATCATCTAGTGCGATTGCTTTCAAATTAGCCACAGGGGGCTGGGTAATTGATACTCCAGGAGTCAGATCCTTCGGGCTTTCACATGTAGGTCGAATTGAAATAATTGCTGCATTCCCAGATTTAAATGAAGTAGTCACAGATTGCCAAAAGAATTGTTCTCACGATGAAGATGAATGTAAGTTAAATCTTTGGCAAGCAGCAGGTAATGACTCGGCTGAAAATTTAGAGCGGACTGGTCGAGTGGCTAATTTGCGCAGAATTCTGGCTTCATTAGATGAGTAAGTAAGTAATTTCATTATTAACTCCGCGTGAAATCATGCCAATCCGCTAACCTTGGTGCATGTCCTTTGATGTAGCAGGCAAAACTTTGAAATATGCCGATGATCTAAAATTAGCGCATGAATTAGCGGATATCGCAGATAAAATTTCTACAGCTAGGTTTCTTGCAACAGATCTGAAAATTGAAACTAAACCTGATTTAACCCCAGTCACCGATGCAGACCAAGAGATAGAACGAGAGCTTCGTAAAATATTAGAAAAGCAAAGACCAGCAGATGGAGTAACGGGAGAAGAGTTTGGCAAATCCCCCATAGCAACAAATCGGCGTTGGATAATTGATCCAATAGATGGAACAAAAAACTATGTCCGCGGAGTTCCAGTTTGGGCCACTCTAATAGCCTTAATGGAAGGCGATGAAGTCGTAGTTGGAGTTGTTTCAGCACCAGCTTTATTCAGAAGATGGTTTAGCCAAAAAGATGGTGGCGCTTATTTACAAGTCGGTGGTGGCTCTGCACAACTCGGTGGTGGCTCTGCACAACTCGGTGGTGGCTCTGCACAAGTCGGCGGTGGCTCTGCACAACTCGGTGGTGGCTCTGCACAAATGCAATCTGTGCGCAAACTTAATGTCTCTGGGATTTCAAAATTAGCGGATGCTTCACTTTCGATTTCAACATTTGCAACTCCAAATGTATTAGGAAGAAATGATGGTTGGGGAGATAA
>WLKK01000055.1 GCA_009701305.1 Actinomycetota bacterium
GAAAACGAATAATTAATTAGTCGTACATATTGACATTGGGGTTGGTTTCCGCTTTTCTTACCACGCGAGCAAAAATAATCTTTGTCCGCGGATAAAACCGGATAAAACTCAATAAAAAATGTTTCACTCGGACGCGTGCCTGCCGCCCGTTTAAATATAGAGATTAGGGGTATTTAGGTGAAGAAAACTTCGAAAGGTGCCGTGCTCTCGACGTTAGTTGCGCTAACTATGATCGGCAGCACCGTTGTAGCACCAGCATCATATTCCGCAACAAAACCCGCTTGGCCATCTCAGACTGCCAAACTGAAGGGCGTCACTCTTACGATGTGGTGCGCAGCCGCGTCTTTGGCAATTCCGAAGTCAGTGATTTCTAGCTTCGAGAGAGCTACTGGGGCAAAGATTAAAGTTGTCACAATTCCAGATCCATACGAATCTCCAGTGCTAGCCAAGATCGCAACTGGTGACAAACCAGATGTCGCCTTCTGGGCGCCAACAGTATCTGGGCTCACCAGCATTAACGCGAAAGCTAACTTGCTCCCGCTAAATGATGCCCCTTGGATCAGTTCGGTAGATCCTGCGCTTCGGGATGTATTTGGCCTGCTTGGGAAAACTCGTTACGCCGCTTTGATCGGTACACCGAACCTAGTTGGCATGTTCTACAACAAGGAAGCCTTTGCTAAAGCTGGTATCACTACTCTCCCAAAGAACTTTACAGAGATGACTGCTGCTGGAGTTAAGTTGAAGGCCGCAGGCATTACTCCGTTTTACGACGCTGCCAAGGATGCTTGGCCAACTCAATTCATGGTGCAGAGCTTGCTCGGAGATGCTGCAAAATCAGGTTGGTACCAAAAGTTGAACTCACGTGAAGCCAAGTTCACGGACCCGACCTTCATCAATGCAGTGACTACTTATAAATCTCTTATCGATCAAGGTTTATATAACTCTGATATCAAAAGTGGCACTTTTGCAGCCCAGACGACAGCGCTATTAAAGGGTGATGTAGCGATGGTCAATCAGGGAAGCTTCTTAGGTCCAGCACTTTTGGCAGAAGCTGGTAACGACGCGGCCATTCTCGACGCAAAGATTGGCTATTTCGGTATTTCTCCTACTAGCAATTTGACGTTGTCGCTTCCCGGCCAAACCGATGCGATAGTCGCATTCAAAACCGGTAACGCCAAACGTGAAGCTGCCACTAAGCAATTCCTTGCATACTGGATGGGCAAAGGCTACGCAGCCTTCCTCGATGACCGGAGCTACATCTCACTTCAACCAAAAGTTGCTTCGCCATCTACGGTTCCAAAACTCTTTATTCAGGTCGCCAGCGGATTGAAAAATTCCGTGGGTGCAATCCAGTCGCAGGCCCTTGCGACTCCTGACATTCACGTCTATCTCAGCAACATGATCAACGGAACGATGACCGTTCAAGAAGTTGCACAAGCTATGCAGACGCAATTCGAGCAATTGGCAAAGGCCCAAGGCGCGAAAGGCTTCTAGGTAAGCGTTAGGTGGGCTTTATAAGAGTTATTCTTATGAAGCCCACTTAACTATCTCGAATACGGCCAAGCATTACAATTTTCAGGGGACGATCAAATGAATGCCGGTGCCAAAGTTAAATTACTTCTGAAAAGACCTCGAATCAACGCGGCGACTAAAGCGCACTCAACTCATCCAATCTGGTTTATTGTTCCTGCTTTTTTCTTTTTAATAATTTTCTTCATTGTGCCAACGGTTTTAAATTTCGTCTACTCGTTCACCGACTGGTCAAGTTTTAAAACAGAAGTTAATTTTTCAGGGTTTAGTAATTTCACTCAATTGTTTTCAAGTGGCAATCTCGTGGCAGACTTGCGCATCACAATTCTTTACGCAGTTCTGGTCGCAGTTTTTCAGAATCTTTTCGGGTTTGCTCTCGCACTTTTACTCGAACGAGATACGCTCCTAAACCGAATTGCTAGGGCAGCTTTTTTTATTCCGGTCATCATGTCGGCTTTAGCAGTCGGTTATGTTTTTCAAGCAGTACTAGAACCAAAGGGCCCCGTGAACTCGCTTTTCAGTTTTATTTTGGGTCGACCTGTTGAAATCCCATGGTTATATGACACCTCATGGACAATTGTCGTTGTCTCTGTAATTCACGCCTGGAAATGGATGGGTTTGGCGATGCTGATTTTTCTCGCCGGCCTAAAGACCATCGATGGTGAAGTACTAGAAGCAGCACGCATCGATGGTGCCTCCTGGTTTCAAACGCTTCGCACGATTCGGTTTCCACTCCTCGCGCCGGCGATAACTTTTAACGTCGCAACTTCGTTGCTTGGTTCAATGAATAGTTTTGACATCGTTCAAGCAACAACTCAGGGCGGCCCCGGTGGAACAACGGAGCTGCTTAACATCTATATCGTTAGAGCTTTTGGTCAAGGACTATTCGCGCAAGCAACGGCAATGAGTTTGGTTCTCCTCATCATGGTGATGGTCTTGGCATTTCCACTCATTTGGTCTCTACGCAAGAGAGAACAAATCCTGTGATAAAAAATTCTGAAGCTTCGGTCTAGCTGATGCTAATCAACGCACTACAACGCCCATCGCGAATCTTCCAGCCACTCGCAGTTCTGCTCACTATGATTTTTTCGCTTGGTGTGCCGTTTTGGGTCATCATTGTCACGGCTGGTAAATCAGCAGTTGAAGCGCGGCAACCTAACCTGGCGCTACCAAGCCAGTGGGAGTTTGGCAAAAATATTTCCACCACATTTAGCGAAGGCAATATGGGTGTCGCTTCGCTTGGAAGTCTTCTCCTATTAATTCCATCTGTCTTCGGAGTTCTGCTGCTTGGAGCCATGGCATCTTGGGTATTAGCGCGGCGGAAAACCCGTGGCCTTTCGATCGCGTACACGATCGGCATCAGTGGCGTGATTGTTCCGCCCGCCATCGTCCCGATTGTGCTCTTGCTAAAACAGATCGGCCTGCAAGGTACTCCGCTCGGATTAATCGGCGTCTACATCGGTATGTATATGTCCACCGTAATTTTTTTCATCACGGGATTTATTCGAACGATTCCCATAGAACTTGAGGAGGCGGCTCGCGTAGACGGCGCGAATCCGATGAGAGTCTTCTTTCGAATCATCTTTCCTCTACTCGGGCCAGTCATTGCGACCGCGACAATTCTGGTTTCATTGTTTATCTGGAACGACGTTTTCTACGCACTATTTGTTGTTGGCGGACGTCTCGATACGTTGCCATTGAACTTATATCAAGTCGCAAGTTCCGGGCTGTACCTACAGAATTGGAATTTAATCTTTTCTTATATTCTTCTCATGACGCTTCCGATGCTGCTCGTCTTCATTTTCGCGCAACGTCGAATTATTTCAGGTGTTACAAGTGGAGCAGTCAAGTAATTCACATCGCAGAAGAGTTAACCCATCACCGTCCCACTACTTTCAGAGTTAAATTGGCGCTTACGCGAAAAAACTCCCATGTTGATCTCATTTCCCGTATGTCCACAGCGCACCCGCACCGGCTCAACATCATGTTTTCGACCCGCTTCAACTTCTGAGATCAGTTGGCACATAATCTTGCCCACCATAGGAGCATTCTTAAATTGATTTCCGCTTGTTCCAATCGCTACATAAAAACCATCAAGATCAGTTTGATCATAAATTGGAGTCCAATCAGAGGCGACGTCATAGACTCCAACAATTCCTAATGGTGTGTTAGGAATCTGCAACGCTGGCAGACGTCGTGCGGCTCTTGTAACTTGAGCTTCGAATCTTTCTTGCGTTCTATTCATATTTACTTTATCAACGTTATCGACCCATTCAAGTGGATCACACTCAGGTTCAGTGCCACCAACTAATAGGCCACCATTAGGCGTACCTCGCATATAGATCCCTAAATCTAGATCTCCCATGATGGGGCCAGGTAAGAGATTCAACGGTGCATTTACTTGATGAACCTCCTGTCGCATCGGTCTCACACTGATGGTGAACTCACTGCCAACCCCAGCCATTTTGTTGATCTCACTCGACCACGGCCCACAGGCATTCACCACAACGTCAGCTGTGATCTTCTCTGATCCGTTAATTTCCACACCAATAATTCGATTTCCTTTTTGCATTACTTTTGTCACAACAGATTTAAATCTAAATTGTGCTCCATGGGAACGAGCAGCGTCCGCTAAATTTTCTGCTGCTAAAAGCGGGTCATTTACATAACCACCTTGTGGTGTAAAGAGAGCACCTAAAGAATCAGTGGAATCTTCCCAGAAACCTTCATCGCTAATAGATTTAGGCGGGCCGTACTTTCCTGGATCCAAATGTGGGAGCTTCATCGCTAAGGTTTCTTTATCCCATAATTCAAAAGGGATTTTAGCCTTGTTGTATAAATCAGCAATTCTTTCTTTTGCAATCTCTGGTGCATCTAGCATGAGAACACCCACGTCAATAAGTTGTGAATATGAAGTTAATTCAACCCCTAAATGCTCACGCCAATTTTTCCAGCAGTGATAAGACTCCCAGGCCAATGCAATTGAATCTAAAGTTGAGTAGTTAAACCGAATAATCGCACTAGATGCACTTGTGGATCCTTGACCTGCGCCTGCACCTTTATCAATGACGATGACATCATCACCATTACGAGAAAGTTCTAAGGCAATGGATGATCCAATTACTCCAGCACCAATAACGATTGCTTTGCTCACTTATCAACAATAACGCGGAAGTTAAAAGTTGAATCTGGTGGCGGGTGAAGGATTTGAACCTTCGAAGGCAGAGCCGGGGGATTTACAGTCCCCTCCCATTGGCCGCTCGGGCAACCCGCCAGGGGATGAGAGCGGGCCAAGATTACCACCGCTGTGAGCGTCGAAAATCCCCTTTAGAAACCCCTATTGGCATCTACCGACGCGGCCGTATCGTGTACCACTAAATAACTAGGGGGCACAAATAATGATTAGAAAAGCGTTCATGATGCGACTTCAACCCGGCGGACTTGCGATGTACAAAAAATATCATGACGAAGTTTGGCCGGAATTAGTTGCTGAAATTGAACGGCAAGGTATTGCGAAGATAACTATTTTCGAAAATGATCCAATTCTTTTTATGTACTCAGAAATTAATGATCTCGAGTCATGGAATCGTTTATGGCACTCGGAGATTCATGAAAAGTGGGGCGAAATCATGAATCCTTATATGGAGTTTAATTCTGAAGGATTAGTCGATGCCAAAGAGGTGCGTGAGATTTTCCACTTACAAACTAAAGCTTGATAAGTAAGTGCTAGAACCGTGACCGGATCTCCCAAAGATCAGCAAAAGTTGGAGCAAATAGTGTTGCTGCTAAATAACCAGCACCACTAGAGCCGCCAGTTCCGACCTTATGACCGATTGTGCGTTCGACCATCTTCACATGTCGATATCTCCACTCTTGCAGTCCTTCGTCGATGTCTACCAAACGTTCACAAATCATTGATGCCTCTGGATCACTGCGATGAATCTCTAGCAACACTTCTTGCACTTCTTGATTTGATTGATACTGGAGTTTGTAATCTCGTTCTAAAACATCAACTGGAATCTTAGGAGATCTGGTACTTATGTATTTCAAAGTTGAATCCCAGAGAGAAGGAGAAGACATAATCTTGGTAACTTTTGCTTGTGATTCAGGTGAAAGATGGGAAGCAGCTTTCATATCCCGTCTACCCAGCATCGCTTCTAACTGCCTGAATTGCGCGGATTGAAAACCACTCGCCGATTCAAGTCGACCTCTAAAGGAATTAAATTGCAACGGGGTCATGGTTTCTAAAATATCTATTTGGGCTACGCAAATTTTTAATATTGTTCTAATTCTGCCTAATAGTGAAAGCGAATAATAAGTATCTCCCGATTCTAAAGTACTTTGAACTTTAGTGATCTCGTGCAAAATCTGTTTAAACCATAACTCGTATGTTTGATGAATGGTGATAAATAAGAGCTCATCATGTTCTGGGCCTTCAGACAGTGGTCGTTGCAAATTAAGCAACTCATCTATCGCCAGATATTTTGAATAGGTCAGTGCTGATTGATGATCGCTCATGTTTTTCCCACTTCCGATATTAACTCTTTTATTTCTGGATAATCTCCCTCACGCGCTAATATTTTCTCTAAATCTTTAATCGCCATAGCTTTCTTTCCCATTGCCTGATAACACTTAGCCCTTTCGACTAAGGCCCGATTTAGCACCTCTTCACTAAGTGAACGTTTCGCAATAACAGTTTTAAAAACTTCAACAGCCGCGTCATGAAAACCTTGTAGGGTGAAAGTAATCCCTCGGAATATCTGAAGCATTCCAGAAGTATCACTTTCAACTTCAATGTCTTCAGTTGCAGAAATTACTTCATCATATAATTTCAAATCAATGTTTAACTCTGCCAAAGAAATTGCAGTGAAAGGAGTTGGCGTTAAAGATTTAACCACTTCCTTGGCTTCTTTAACTTTTCCAGTTCCTTGTAATACTTCTGAATACAGAAGCCCTAGTGCTGTTAGATTAAAAGGGTATGGGCTTGAAATCCCTCGAGTTAGTTGTACTTGCGGATACATCCGTGAGAAATACTTATCTGCAATGTAATTTTCAAATAATTCTTTACGTTTTTCCCACAGTTGGGTCATCCAAAGCTCACCATCAGTAACAGATTCATCATTTCTCATAGCGTGAATTGCGGCGATAGCTAAGCATGGCAGTTCAAGTAAAGGGAATTCCCGAGCGAGTAATTGGGTCTGTCTAATAACTTTCTTATCTGGCCACTTATTTTCTTCATCAAATGCTGCAAGCAAAAACTTGTGGAAGGCACGCTCTCTCTTTGTTGCAATCAATCCAGGTGTTGGAGCAGGAGTTTGCGCTGCACTGGCAACCTCTGCCGTTTGAGCTTGTTTGTTCCTTCGCTGCGATTTAGTACCCCTAAGTGAGGTCTGTTCAACGCTATACAAACCAGTTCCAGGCAATCCAACAGAGGAATAAACCTGCCCTTTTGTGTTGACAGAGACTCGAGCACCTGGCACACCAACTGATAATCCCAAAGCACTTTTACTGAAATTCAAGCGAACTCCAGGAATCAATTGCATCGAGCGCCTAAATCGTAAAGACATGATTTAACTTTATCCCTAATTTTTAGGAAAAAGTAAAAATAAAAGATGGCTCCACCTGTTAAAGGGGGAGCCATCTCGCTTAACGAACCCTGGCGGGAATCGAACCCGCTGCCGTAGCGTCGTCGCACGCTCTGCTCTATCCGGTGAGCTACAGGGGCCCACCAGAAAGGTAAAATTAAATGTGATATATTTTAACTGCGTCGTCGCAAACGCTGCTCTTGTTTGAAATGAGCAAATTAATTAACCTCCGTTAAGTTATTTAACGGAGGTTAATTAATTTACCTGAATTTTATGTTACGCGCGTTTCTTGTTGATCAATTTTTTCATAATCTTTTCGAATAACACTATCTTTAATTCTTTCAAAACCTTCGAAAACTTCAAGGTAAGAAGTTGGTAAGGGCGAAATAGCTAAGCGAATCTGATTTGGTACTCGATAATCAGGAATTACATTTGCATATTTGCGTAATGCAACACTAATTCGCTTTGCTTCTGCGTGCCAGAGTGAAATATGTCCTCCCCGTTCAATCGCTACCCGTGAAGTACGCAGTTCAAACCCAAGCTCAGCTAACCATTGATCGTAAAGTCCAATCATGAACTCAGTTCCAATCGCTGCTTTCTTACCGATTTCACTGATCTTTGCTTCTGCAATCATTTCAAATGCAGTGTTTACGCATCTCAAGCCAATTATTGAGGGACTGGCGATCTGAAACCTGCGCATCTGATCCGTAGGTTCGAAGGTATCTCCCATTTCAAATTGATCAGCTTGTGCAAACCATCCTTGAATAGGAACCCGCAACTGGTTTTGAATAGATTTGCGAACATAAAGCCAGGCAGGTGAGCCCGGTCCAGAGTTTCCATATTTATACGTACAGCCAACAGCAAGATCTACTCCATTTACATCAAAATCTAAATCAATAGCACCAACTGCATGACTTGCATCCCAAACTAATAGAGCCCCGTGTGCTCGTACCAAATCAGTTAATGCTTTGATCTCTGACCGAGCACCAGATCGATATTGAATTACCTCTAAAGATACAAGTGCCACATCTTCATTTAAATAACGCTCCAAAATCTGTGGAGTGACCCGTTCATTTTTAATATCATCTGTACTTTCATTATCAATCATCACTAAATTCATATCATGTGCGTCTGCAAGCCCTTGCAAGATGTATCTATCCGTTGGGAAATTTGCTAAATCGGTAATTATGGTTTTTCGATCAGGTCGCGCTTTGATTGCCGCGGCACATAATTGATAGAAATTCACTGATGTTGTGTCGCAGGCGAGAACTTGTCCTGCGCCGGCTCCGAGGGCGGCTCTCCCGATTAAATCCCCCGTGATTTGTGCTTCATCTATCCAATGCGCCCAACCGTCTACTACTTCAGATCCCCACTCATTTTTAAGATAGGTATTTACAACCTCTACCGTTTTTAATGGCAACCTACCAAGTGAGTTTCCATCTAAATATGAAATCTCTTTATCAGCAAAATAGAAGCGCTCTCGGTACCTTGCCAATGGATCCTTTTTATCTAGCTCCAAAGCATCATCGCGAGTCAGAGTCATAGGACAAGGGTATGCCAAAATTTACTTTTTGAGTGACTTTTATTGAGTATTCTTTGCTTCTCTTAAAAATTAAGAGTAATATTAAATGCATAATTATATTTAAATGTATTTAAAAGAAGTGTAATTGCTCTTTACTTCAATTTTACGACATGTTCTAACTTAGTATCGAAAGGCAGAAAATGGCAGATTTTAGTTTTGATATCGTCTCTAAAGTTGATTACATGGAACTTGATAATGCTTTGAATCAAGCAGATCGTGAATTAACCACTCGATTTGATTTTAAAAATACTGGAGTTAAAATCGAAAAAGATGGCGAAAAGATTTTAATCGAAGCCCAAACAGAAGAGCGGGCAAAAGCAGCTCTTGATGTTTTCAAGGATAAGTTGATTAAACGTGGTGTTTCTCAAAAACATATTGATCCAGGTCTTCCATTTTTATCTGGCAAGATCTACAAGATTGTGGTTCCAATCAAAGAAGGAATATCGCAGGAACATGCTAAGAAACTTGCGAAAGCATTACGCGACGATGGTCCTAAAACTATTAAGACTCAGATCCAAGGTGATGAACTGCGGGTAAGTTCAAAAAGTAAAGATGATCTGCAGGAAGCGATTGCTTTTGTTAAAGCCCAAGATCTAGATTTCGCTCCTCAATTTACGAACTTCCGTTAATCACTTGACTAGATACCGCACTGGGCTGGTTTATGGTGTAGCTGCATATGTAATTTGGGGATTGCTACCTCTTTATTGGGGCGCTTTGGGCGAGACTCGAGCCTTTGAAATCATCTCTCACCGAGCGGTCTGGTCGCTACTGGTTTGTTTTATTGCACTTGCTTTTCGCAAAGAGTTCCGCAGTGCATTCAAAGCGTTAAAAAATCCACGAACACTGGCTTTGCTTGCGCTAACTTCTGGCCTGCTATCTGCTAACTGGGCGATTTATATCTGGTCTGTGACTGTCAATCGCGTTGTGGAAGCATCGCTTGGTTATTACATCACCCCATTAGTAAACGTAGCCTTTGGCGTATTTATGTTGCGCGAAAAGATGCGCCCACTTCAATGGGCTGCTGTTTCAGTGGCCGCGATCGGTGTCGCAGCCCTTACCTTTGATTTTGGACATTTGCCGTGGATCGCAATTGGTTTAGCGGTTTCCTGGGGACTTTATAGTGTCATCAAAAAATCATTGCCGGTTACTGCACTTCAAGGATTAACCGTAGAAACTTTGATTGCGATGTTCCCTACGCTTACATATCTATCGATGTTACAAGTGAATGGTGATGCTGCCTTTGGAAATTCTTTATGGCTCTCATTAGGTTTGGCTGGGGCCGGCATTATGACCGTTGCTCCCCTACTCTTTTTTAATGGCTCAAC
>WLKK01000056.1 GCA_009701305.1 Actinomycetota bacterium
ACCGGCGTTGCGGTGCTTTGCGCCAATTGGAAGTGTGAATGAATCAGATAGCCATTGGTAGACGCCAACTGTTCCTGGAGCAGGTGCCCAGGTGTAATCGGTTCCTAGTACAAGACCTTCTGATTGCCACTGAGCTGAAGCCCAGTCACCCATGATGAAGAATCCAGCTTTTCCACTGGTAACTAACTTGCCAGCATCTGGCCAGTCAAGGTTTCCAGCACCCTTATTTCCATAAGAAAGTGCTTTCTGGAAGTTCTTCAATGCTGCTGCTACTTCTGGACCAGTCCATGAAGTTGTTCCCTTGAAGAGACCTTCATATGAATCTGCACCAAGAGATGCAAGCAGGATGTAATCTAACAAGTGAGCAATTGCCCAGTCGCCGTTACCTGCAAGTGCAAGTCCGGTGATGCCAGCTTTCTTAAACTTCTCAAGATCAGCAAAAAACTCATCTAGAGTTGCAGGAGCGGCAGTAATTCCAGCTTTGGTTGCAGCTGCAGGATTCCACCACAGTACGTTTGCACGGTGAATGTTTACTGGAACTGAGTAAATCTTGCCATCAACGGTAAGAGTCTTAATTAAATCTGCTGGGAAAATTGTGTCCCATCCTTCAGATTTGTATAGATCAGTTAAATCTTCAAGTTTTCCAGATTTAACATACCCATCAAGTTCCATACCAGCATGTGCTTGGAATGAATCCGGTGGATCGTTTGCTTCTAGACGGCTGGTAAGTACAGCCTTTGCGTTAACTCCAGCACCACCGGCGATTGATGCATTTACATATTCGGTGTCTGGGTTATTTGTTTTAAATACGGACTCCATGCCAGCAAGTCCTAGAGCTTCTCCACCTGACGACCACCAGGTAAAGATTTCAAGCTGTGGATCTGCGGCTACGGTTTCTTCTGTAGCGGCTGTGTCTTCGGCTGCTTTTTCTGATGAGCAACCTGCTGCAAGAAGTGCAATTACAGCAAGACCAGCAGCGACGCGATATGAGCTTTTACGCATTCATATTCCATTCTCTGCGAGGGTATTTGGATGTAGCAGAACTACAGAGTGAATGCTTGTCCTACATTGGCCCTGCGTCAATTTGAATACCCGTTAGTAACAGTATTTTTGTTGAGTTTTTTCATAATTTCTATCCAAATTACGAATGGAAATTTGTCCGATTTGGGGTAATTCCGGTAGATAAAATCGGGGTTGAAAGGTTCCAAATTGCCAATTTGACCGATTCAACGAATTTTCGCGATCTCCTTTAGGCTGTGCTCATGACAACCGCTAACCCAGCTAGCCCCTCCCATGATCTTGTACGGCTCCGGACAATCTTTGGAGCGGCCCTAACTTCCGATGTTTTAGATCATCTGGGTTATCGAAATCAAGTATTGAAATCAGATGTCAGCATGATTTCAGGCGATGGCGTAATGATGGGTTACGCATTTCCAGTCAGACTTGAAGTTGTAGATACATATCCAGAAGTTCCATATGTGGGTTTGCTTGCCGCACTCGATGCGATTCAAAAAGATCAAGTTTACGTAACACCATCAGGTCGAATGAAACGTGCTGCGCTGTGGGGTGAATTGTTATCAACTGCTTGTGCTTTCAAAGGTGTTGCTGGTGCACTTACTGATGGTCCAGTGCGCGATGTAAGCAGAATGCGCGCAATGGGTTTCAAAGTATTTGGAGTCGAAACTGATCCAACGGATATCAATAGTCGTTATGAAGTTGTTGAACACAATGTGCAAGCTGTAATTGATGGCGTGACAATTAATCCTGGTGATTTGATTGTTGGCGATGTTGATGGCGTGGCCGTAATCCCACAACATATGATCGATATTGTTGTTGCAAAAGTTGAAGAGAAAAACTCTGGGGAAAGTGATTTCCGTAAAGCAGTCCGTGAAGGAATGGCACCGAGTGCGGCATTTGCAAAATTTGGCGTTCTGTAAAAGTTGTAATCAGTATTTATGAGCGCAATAAGCAAGATTGATCTATGGCAGGTCCTTGATTCACGAGGAATGCCCACAGTCTCGGCTCGCGTTTCTTTAGGCAATAAATCAGCGAATGCGATTGCCCCTTCTGGTGCAAGTACAGGCGCACATGAGGCTTTGTTTTTACGGGACAACAAAGAATCTTATGATGGGAAAAGCGTAAGTGAGACCATCGCACTTTTTACTAAAGAAGTGCTGCCACATTTAATTGGGATTGATGGAAATGATTTCGCAGAGTTAGATAAAAATCTTCGTAATTACGATTCATCGCGCACTTTTTCTAAATTTGGTGGTCACATTCCAGTTGCCATAACAATTGCTGCTTGGTTAGCAAATGCAAAAGAAAAAAATGCAGAGCCATTTAAAGTTATTGCTGATCGCCTAAATAGCACTCCCACTCTCCCGCTGCCGATGGTAAACATTTTCTCTGGCGGTGCTCATGCCGGCGGAGCTATAGATCTGCAAGATATTTTGGCAGTTCCCATTGGGGCAACTTCAATAGAAGAGGCAATGGAGTGGGTTTGGCTGGTGCGCGAAAGTACAAAATCCTTACTAAGTAAAAGTGGTCATGATCAATCCTTGGTGGCTGATGAGGGTGGAGTTACCGCTCGTTTGCAATCTGATGAGCAAGCGCTGCAATTTGTAAGTGATGGAATAGCCAAGGCTGGACTATCCGGGAAAGTAGCGATCGCTCTTGATATCGCAGCAACGCAATCATTCCAAGGCGACCATTATCAAATCCATGAGAGCGGAAATATTAAGAAACTCTCTTCAGAACAATTTGTTTCTAGGTGGGGCAAGTGGCTAGATATCTATCCGATTATTTCAGTTGAAGATGGCGCCGCCGAAGATGACAACGATGGCTGGAAACAGCAAAGTGAATATTGTGATCGGATTCAAATAATTGGGGATGATCGTTACGCAACCCAAAATGACCGCCTAGTAAGTGGAATCGCAAATTTGGAAGCTAATACTATTTTGATTAAACCTAATCAAGCCGGCACATTGCATTCAGCACTGACTGCATTAACGACTGCAAAGGGTTCAAATTGGGGAACAGTAGTTTCTGCCAGATCTGGAGATACTGAGGAAAGTTGGTTGGTTGATTTAGCGGTTGGTAGCAATGCTGGTCAAATAAAAGTTGGCTCTACCCATAGATCTGAACGAAGTGCTAAATGGAATCGATTACTTGAACTTTCGCATTTTGCTACGGCGTCATATATTGGCAAAGCCGCGCTATCTCATGTCAAAAATTTAAATATTTAAACTTTCTCGATCGAAATTACTTCCACTCCCCCAATAGCATTTAAAACATTTAACAAATCTGTTGGATCAGAGCCAGGAATAGCGACAACTAAATCATCAACACCCTCGCCATTCTCATTTTTCATCACTGAGAGATTGCGGATATCTCCTCCGGCAAAACCAATCGCTGAGGCAACAGTGCCGAGTGAGCCGGGGCGATCAGGAAGTTTAATCTGAAGATGAAATTGAGCCATGACTTAATGATATCCCTTCATATTTCTGCCATGTGAATTAGAGATTAAGGATTTGAAAGAGCGCTACCAAGTTTCACAGAAAAAGTTTGTTGGCCACCACTTGGCAAATCAACCAGGACGCTCACTGTGGCATTTGGAGCATAAGAGCGAATTCTGACAATTGCTTCAACATCACTGTTGATTACAAAGCCATCGATTGCTCTGATCACGCTGTTTGCTGGAATTCCAGCTTTATCAGCAGCTCCACCTGCAGTTAAACCAATTATCTTTCCACCAATCCCAGTGAAGGTTGGATCGATATTTACACCCATCAATGGTCTAGTTGATTTTCCAGTTTCAATAATTTCGCGGGCAACTCGCATCGCTTGATTTACTGGAATTGAAAACCCAAGTCCAATACTTCCAGCCTGACTGGATGCTGAATCTGCAAGAGAAGCAATAGCGGAGTTAACACCCACCATTTGGCCTTGACCATTTACAAGTGGGCCACCTGAGTTTCCCGGATTTACTGCAGCATCCGTTTGAATTGCATCGATGTAGGACTCAGTTGAGGTTGTATTCCCAGTAGTGACAGGTCGGTTTAATGCTGAAATAATTCCACTAGTTACTGTTCCAGATAATCCCAGCGGTGACCCAACTGCAATTGATAGATCCCCAATTACAACTTTACTTGAGTCGCCAATCTCCATCACTGCAAGATTGCCTTTTGAGATTTGAAGAACAGCTAAATCATATGCAATGTCTCGACCACGAATAGTTGCGGTAACTTTTTCACCACTTTGTAATTCTACTTTTACAGTGCCGCTAGAAACCGCATTGGAAATAACGTGGTTATTGGTGATGATGTAACTCTTTGTTGCATCACTCTGGATGACTGAGCCAGAGCCAGTTCCGGAACCACCAGTTGCACTTACTGAAATCGAAACAACTGAGGGAAGTACTTTTGCTGCAATATCTCTTATTGATAAATTCCCTGAATTATCCTTAGTGACTCCATCAACTCCATCAGCCCCTGCGGCCCCTGCTGCTCCTTGCGGCCCCGTAACGCTCCAACTAACTAGTGAACGACCGACCGGACATTTAGCAGTTTTTGAGAAGTACATAACTTTGGTTTTGGTATCAACACATGCGGCGACAGTGGGCGTGGCAGAAGTAACTGCATATGCGCCGCCACCGGCTACGGCAACGCCAGCCATAAATGCGACCACGATTTTGCTGCCACTTTTCGCGCCTTTAAATTTAGCTGTTGTTGACTTAAAGATCGCCCCAGTTAATTTCATCTTCCTACCTAACTGCATAAGTTTCAATAAAGGCGGTGCCCTTTCTGAGAGCTTTTTGTGGGCTCCCTGACTTGGACTCGAACCAAGAACCTGCCGGTTAACAGCCGGCTGCTCTGCCAATTGAGCTATCAGGGAATAGGGTCAAACCTTATCGCAGGTGGCAACCTGAGTTAAATCTTGAAGCGGCTGCCCTTCCTAAAAAGCCAACTCCCCCAGGCCAAGATCATGCAACGCACGCCGCTTAGCCTCGAGGGCCACTAACTCCCCAAAAATCCCCATGTATTGCTCTTCTTCAGGATCAATTCGTTGCAATTTAGATTTAATCTCAGCTACCTGGCGAGTGAGGGAAACTTCGCGCAACCGCGCAAAAACACTTTCGGCATATCTTTGATTAATCTCACCAGTTTGAATTGGTTCGACTAGCAACTCACGTAATAATCCTTGGATTACCTCATCTTGATTTTCAATTAACTGTGCCGGATTTTGCAATCCTCCACCGATTAGAGTGCGGATCGCTTCATAAAGTGGATCACTAAAATCACGAGCTTCAATCTCGCTCCAAAGTGTACTTACTGCTGGTTGCTGCAAAATAATTTTTAACGCTTCTCGTTCTAAAGTAATTGTGGGGCTAGCTTGATCCGGTCTTGGTGCACGTGCACTTTCGCGCCCACCTGAATTCCGGCCACCTGCATCCCGAACAGCATCGCGAACCGATTCGATATCCATCCCTAGCCAACCTGCAAGTGCTCTGGTGTATTCCGGACGCAGCGACCGATCGCGAATTTTTGCAACTAGCGGAGCGCTCTCACGTAATCCCGCCACTCTTCCTTCCGCTGTCGCTAAATCATAATTTTTTAAATGGGTTTTGATGGCAAATTCAAAAAGCGGTACTCGCTTAGCAACTAAATCGCGGACAGCAGCATCTCCACTTTTAATTCGAAGATCACATGGATCCAACCCATTTGGCTCAACTGCAACAAATGTTTGCGTTACAAATTTTTGATCATCACCAAATGCTCGCATCGCTGCTTTTTGGCCCGCTGCATCTCCGTCAAATGTAAAAATCACTTCACCGCGAAAAGAATCATCATCCATTAAAAGTCTGCGCAATATTCGGATATGTTCATCACCAAAAGCAGTTCCACAGGTAGCGACAGCGGTCGTCACTCCCGCTAAATGCGCTGCCATTACATCGGTATAGCCCTCTACAACTACAACTTGCCTAGTTTTAGCAATCTCTTTCTTGGCAATATCAAGACCATACAAAAGTGCGCTTTTTTTATACACAATAGTTTCAGAAGTATTCAAATATTTTGGACCGGTATCTTCTTCAGATAATTTACGAGCGCCAAAACCGACCACATCACCTGATATCTCATGAATTGGCCAAATCAATCTGTTGCGGAAACGATCAATAAATCCTCGTTGACCCTCTTTAGTCAGTCCAGCCATCTCAAGTTCAGCATCGGTGAATCCTTTTGCTTTCAAATGTTTTGACAGTGCATCCCATTCATCAGGTGCGTAGCCCACTCCAAAACTCTCTGCAGCCGCGCGATCAAATCCACGTTGCTTTAAAAATTCCCGACCAACTTGGGCTGGCCCAGGACCATTTAATTGTTCTTTGTAAAAAGCTGCGGCTAATTTATTAGCTTCTAATACCCGTTTGCGTTCACTTCCACTGATTCGTGGCGAAGAATCAGATGAGCTTTCATAATTAAGTTGGTAATTCATTCGATCTGCTAAACGTTCAACTGCTTCCGTGAAGGAAAGGTGCTCAATTTTCATCACAAAAGAAATTACATCCCCACCAGTTTGGCATCCAAAGCAGTGGTAATAACCTTTGCTTGGAGTCACATGAAAAGATGGACTCTTTTCATCATGAAAAGGACATAAACCTTTTTTCTGACCGCCACCGGCACTTTTTAACTGCACATAATCGGCCACAACATCATCAATTCGACTGGTATCACGGATGTGAGCCACATCAGCATCAATTATTCGGCCGGCCATAAGCAGATCCTAATTCCCATCTATCTTGGCGAGTAGCAGATCAACCGCTGGATCGGTGAGTGAGGCTATTTGATCAACGATCACCCGTACCTTTTCATGATCTGAGGCGGCTTCTTGCCAACTGAGTTGAAAATTACGATCCAGGTATTTAGCTCCGTTGTCACTCAAAGCCGAAAAAAGTCGTTGAATTAAGGTGCGCTCACGTTCATACCGAACCAGTGAGCTTTGCGCTGCAAAAATGTAATGAGCCGAAATCGCTTTAAGCACCGCCACTTCAATTCTTTCATTTTGCGGCACAACTAAATCAGCTTCATAACGGTTTAATGGTGCATCTCCATATTTAGCACGTGTTTCCAACTCTGCACCGTGCGCAAAACGACCGATTAATTGACTTGTTAAATCTTTGAGCCTGGCCATTGCAACATGTGAGCCATCAAAATTACTTGGCCAACAGGAAAGTTCTTCTAAACGACCTAACCCTTTTTCAAATTCACTCTGGCTTAAATTCGGTAAATTTTCATCTGCACTTAAATTCCAAAGTTTTTCAATATCTGCTCTAAATGAAGAAACTGATATCAACCCAGCTTGAAGCGCATCCTCAAAATCATGAACTGAGTACGCCACATCATCAGACCAATCCATAATTTGAGCCTCAAGCGGTTTTGAAAATTTGTTATCAGATGAATTAGATGAATTACTGGCAGATTTTGCCCAATTAAAATGCGCAAGATCATCTTCATAAACACCAAATTTAGTTGGCAGTTTTTTATTTTCTCCAACAGCCCATGGATATTTAATTGATGCATCCAAAGTTGCCCGAGTTAAATTTAGCCCTGCTGATAAACCTTGATCGGAAATTGTTTTTGGTTCAAGGCGTACCAAAATTCTAAAACTTTGTGCATTACCCTCAAAACCTCCACTGGAAGCGGCAAGTTCATTAAGTGCATTTTCACCATTATGACCAAATGGTGGATGCCCTAAATCATGGGCTAAACATGCAGTCTCAACTAAATCTGGATCTGCACCAAGAGCAGCGCCAATTTCGCGACCTACCTGCGCGCACTCAAGTGAGTGTGACAAACGAGTCCGCGGAAAATCACTTGCCCATGGAACTGCAACTTGAGTTTTTGCCGCTAGTCGGCGCAATGCCGCCGAGTGCAGTACGCGGGCACGATCACGCGCAAATTCAGTACGTCCGGGTCGTTTTGCTGGCTCGTTAACATACCGTTCGCGATCAAATTCTGAATATCCCACAGCCCTCACCTTAGTAGAAGGTGCCGACTTGAGCCCAAAAAGCACTTTAAATACTTTAAATAGGGGTTAATAACTTTTAGTGATCGCTTAAATTTATGCCCGCTCTTCCTAAAGTTATATAGGCAAGATAGGCGACACTTTCGCGCAATAAATATTTTGAGGTAGCTGAACCCACAGAATTTGGGCCACTTTTTACTGGCGAGCAAGTGGCTAAAATTCCTGAATCTTTAGCCATGGTTGTCGCACGAAGACAGTGCCACGGATCAGTAACCACTAAAACTTTTTTACCAGCCACAACTTTTGCATAAGCCTTTGTACTTGCAAGAGTATCTCTTCCTTTCGGAACAGAGATTGCAGCTGAGTTTTTAACACCATGATTGACTAGCCAATATTTTCCAGCTGCACCTTCGGTAGTTCGATCACCTGGTGCACCTGCTCCTACAGTGATGATTTGATCTACTAAATTTGCTTTATAAAGATTTCGCGCTTGTTTCAATCTCGCTTCAAGTACCGGGCCAGGTCGACCATTAAATTGAGCGGCGCCCAAAACTATCGCTACATCTGATTTGCTTTCAATTGGATGCGTTCCGCTCCACCAAACTCTACCTACTATCAATGTAGGAATCGCAATAACAATAATTACCATTAATGAAATTATTCGAAAAACAATTTTAAATGGGTTCATCCTCCAGAGACCAGATCTTCAACTTCTATATGTGCATACTCATCTGGATCATCTAACCACTTATCTGGTAACGCAATTGTTCTAATTGATGATGATCTTCCGCGTGGTTGTTCACCTAATGCAACTGGATATGGTTGTTGTTCAATCTCTCCAAGCAAATTTCGCAACTGTTCAATATTTTCAATCATGGCAAGTGCGGCGCGAATCTCACCACCAACTCGAAATCCTTTTAAATACCAAGCCATGTGTTTTCGCAAATCGCGAGCAGCTCGAAACTCATCTTCAAAATAATCGCCAAGTAATTCACCATGGCGCACCATAATTTGGGCGACTTCACGCAACGTAGGTTGCTGTGGAATCTCGCGGCCTTCAAATGCAGCAACTAACTCTGCAAATAACCAAGGTCTTCCTAAGCACCCACGGCCAACCACAACACCGTGGCAACCGCTTTGTTCAACCATATTTATTGCATCTGCACCTGACCAAATATCACCATTACCTAAAACCGGTGTTCCATATGGCGCGAGATGTTCAACAAGTCTTCCAATCGCATCCCATTGGGCTTTTCCGGAGTACATCTGTGCTGCAGTCCGCGCATGAAGAGCCACCCAACTTACGCCAAGTTTTGCTGCACTCTCACCTGCTTCTAAATATGTGATGTGATCGCTGTCGATGCCAATTCGCATTTTTACTGTTACTGGAATTCCAAATGGTTTTGCTGATTTCACAACTGATTCCACAATTGCCGAAAATAATTTGCGTTTGAAAGGTAGTGCTGCCCCTCCGCCTTTTCGTGTTACTTTTGGAACTGGACAGCCAAAATTTAAGTCAATGTGATCAGCTAAGTTTTCGCGACCTAACATAGTTACGGCCTGGCCCACGACTATCGGATCAACTGCATACAGTTGCACCGATCTTGGGAATTCGCCTTTGCCTGGTGTGATCATCCGCAAAGTTTCTGGATGACGTTCAACAAGGGCACGAGCGGTCACCATCTCAGATACAAAAAGTCCAGCACCTTGTTCGCGGCAAAGCAATCTAAAAGCGGCATTAGTAATTCCAGCCATTGGGGCTAAAACAACTGGAGGGTCTATTTGGATCTCCCCAGTTGGGATTTGAAGTTTGAG
>WLKK01000057.1 GCA_009701305.1 Actinomycetota bacterium
CCTGTTTGCGGCCTTGCTTGATTAGTATCATCAATTTTAACAATAATAATTTCATTGTTGCTGCCTGGTAAACCATTTAATAAATTTTTTGCTACTTCAGCTACTTTCTCTTTTGAATCTCCAGGTGCCGAAACTCCGGAACAGGAAGTTAACAAGGCAACGGCTAATGAGATCCCAATTATTTTTCTCATACCGCAATTTCCTCAAATGGGAATTGAACTGGGATCGGTGCGCGACCGGCTAAACGAAAAAATTTAATCAATCCGCGAGAGCGCTGTAACTTTGTGGAATTTACCGCCTCTACATGGAAAGAGATCGCAATCCGAACGCGGGCGCGAACTTCATTTAAGCTCTGCGTTAATTCAGCTGCCTTCAAGGCAAGCTCTGAGCCAAGCACTTCAATATTTACCATCGAAGTTATGATTTCAGATAAATCTTCTTCTGCATCAGATCGATTTTCTGGTAGTGCAACCAACGCGGTATGAGCAGCAGTTGAAAGAATTACTGAACTGGCTGGATCAAGCACACCCGATCGCGCAATTTCAAGTGCAATTCCAGATCTTTGGTGGAGGGCCGCATCTAAATTACCCCAAGTGGTTTCCACGCGGTGGTGCAATCGATCTAAACGCGAAGCGGTAAATGATATGTACCAAACGATTAATAGCATGGCGAAAAGCAAGGAGATTAATGGCCAACTCAACATTTATTTAGACCTCATCCGTCCACGCAACTCACTACCAAGCGAGACTTTCTCCCCAGTTGAACTCACCATTTCATAAACATTTTCAATTTGATTGGCAACAATTGTCCAATCATACCTTTTTGACCACTCTTGCCCGCTTTTGCCGAGTTTCTGATTTAGCTCTTTATTTAATAACAAATTATTAGCCACTCGTGCCAAGTCGGCCGAATCTTCATTTATAAACAACGCTCCCGCGTTTCCATTGTTAAGCGTCGCTCTAAAGGCTGGTATGTCACTCGCTACAACTGCAGTTCCGGCAGCCATTGCTTCAGCCAAGATAATTCCAAATGATTCTCCGCCAGTATTTGGTCCGACATACAAATCTACAGATTTCAGCAATCTAGCTTTATCTACATCTGAAACTCGACCAAGAAAATAAAAACGATTACGAATAGATTGGTCAACACCTTTTAGTACATCTTCACTTTCGCCAGGTCCGGCCACCATAATCCGCAAATCTGGATTATTTTTAATAATTTCTGGTAACGCTTTAATTAACACATCTAAACCTTTTCGGGGTTCATCAAATCTGCCCACAAAACCAATAGAACTCCCTACCCATTCTGGGTTAGCTTTTGCATCACTGAAAAACTGATGATTGATGCCGTTTGGAATCACAATGGCATTGGTTTCTAAATGTTCCGTTAGTGTTTCGCGGGCCATTTCACTAACTGCAATTCGGGCGCTTAATTTCTCAATTGCCGGTTCAAGAATCGGACCAACAGCAAAAATAGCTTTCTGTCTTGGCGCGGTTGCGTGGAATGTTCCCACCATTGGACCTTCGGCAGCCCAGCAGGCAAGCAATGAGAGTGACGGTATTGCTGGTTCATGCAGGTGCAACAAATCAAAATCACCCTCTGAAATCCATTTCCGTACTCGCAAAGTAGCAACAGGTCCAAAACTAACGCGGGCCACAGCACCGTTGTATGGAATTGCCAAAGGCCGGCCTGCTGATTGCACCCAAGTAGGTAGAAGTTCTTCCTCTACCGCCGGAGTAAGTACTGAAACTTCATGCCCTTTAGCAATTAGGTGCTCAGCTAAATCTCTAATATGTATCTGAACCCCACCCGGCAAATCCCACCCATATGGAGAGACCAATCCGATTTTAAGTTTCTTATCCATTTGAAACCTCAGGGTCAATCCAAATTCTTTGCAACATGTGCCAATCTTCGGGTTTCTTAGAGATACCAAGTGCGAAATTATCGGCGCATTGTTGAACTAAATCTTTTGCCTGATCCTCTAACGACCCTTGAATCCTTGGAGTCAACGGCCCCAAGAAATCTATTTGGATTCCTTTTGGATTGTAGGAAACTTGAGCGGTAATTAACGGAGCGCAGGTACGTAGCGACAAAAGTGCTGGACCAATAGGCATCTTCGCTTTTTTACCAAAGAAATCTACTTCAACTCCATTTTTTGAAAAATCACGATCCGCGACTAGTGCAATTAATTTACCTGCATTTAATCGATTACTTAATGTTGGCAAAGTATTGCTATCTAGCGCCAAAATTTCCATACCAATGGCTCTCCGATAAGTTAGAAATTTCTGAAAAAGTTTTTCTGGCTTTAATCTTTCCGCGACTGAAACTAATGGAATTCCCTGTGCGCAAAAATATGCTCCTGCGTGATCCCAATTTCCTGAATGTGGCAAAGCCACAATCACTCCGGTACCGGCAGCAACGGGATCTTTCAATAGATTTTCATTTGTAGTGTTCACAGAATCAATAATCCTCTGAGTACTCCAGCCTGGGAATCTAAAGGTGTCGCACCAGTATCGAAAGTATGAGGAGATTCCTTTGATCACAATCTCTTCTAACTCATTAGAATTAGCACTCGGCATAACTACTTGTAAATTTGATCGAAGTCTTTTAACTGCTTTTCCATTTCGGTTATGGAAAATCTTTCCTAATTTTTCAAATAATTTATAGGCAACTTTTTCTGGTAAGCGTTGAACTATTTTCCAGCCAATTAAATATAATTGGGCACTAATCGCATCCTTTATTCCGCTCATCTCTGTTTCCAGACTTGATGAACTCGAAAAATAAATGTGGCAAAAGATGAAATTGCTAATATCCAGATTCCAACAGCAAGGATATAAGGAACTCCAAGCCCAGCGAAACCAACAGCGGTCAGTAAAATTATTACCCGTTCAGCACGTTCGGCAAATCCTCCATCACAACTAAATGAAAGCGCTTCTGCTCGTGCTTTCACATAAGAAACTAAAAATCCACCGATTAAAGCAGCAAAGGCCACAACCGCTAATCGATCATCACTTTTCAATAAAGATAAAACAAGTGCGCCAATCAGAGCAACATCTACAACTCGATCAATGGTGGAATCGAAAAATGCTCCCCATTGAGTACTTTTTTTGCTGATCCTGGCCATAGTTCCATCAAGAAGATCACTAAAGATAAAAGCCATAACACCTAGCGTTCCCCAGAAATACTCTCCTTGTGGCCATAACCACAAAGCCATCACGCAGGTTCCCAATGAACCAAAAAAAGTCATTCCGTTTGGAGTAACTCCGATTCGCAGCAATAAACGTGCAACTGGATCGACAACACGAGAGACCGGCTTCCGCAAAATGGCACTTAACATAGTGAGTACATCGTAGGCTTTCGGGAATGAGATCGACAGCGCTCAAAATCGCCTTAATCGGCCATTCAACAGCCGATTTACCACCTTTGGCGAAATCTATTGCCGACCATGGCTTGCACACCCTGGGATTGCCTTTAACGGTAAGTGCCTTCGAAACTGCCACAACCAATTCAACTGAACCTAATTTAGAAAACTTTGATCTGGCATTTTTTGCAATGAGTGCACATGAAGGTTTAGATCAAGAAATTTTGAAATGGTGGGAAGCCGCATCCGACTTATCACTCCCCCGGGCATTACTCATAACCAAAATCGAAGATGGGGAAGCAGATTTTGATGAAGCAATTTTAATCGCACGCCGGGTGCTTGATAATTTTACAACCCCATATTTGGTTTTACATGATGATGGTGGGGCTCCGTGTGCACTAATCAACTTAAAAGATTTAACAATTCATGATTACTCAACTGCTGAATTTAAAATCTATCCATGCGATGAGGATCATAAAGTGGTAATCCAAGAATTCAGAGAAGAGTACCTAGCTTCTCTTGAGGAGTTTGGTGAAGATACTTTTGTATTTGGGCTTTTCATTCCGGCCATTCCACTTTCAGTTAAAGCAGAAATTGGTTTTAATGAAGTTATTGGCCTAATTAAAGTTGTGAACGATCAGCAATCGCTTTAGTAATTTCAGAAATTGCTTCCTCCACTGAAATTCCATTTTTCTGTTCACCGTTGCGATAACGAATTGAAATTGCATTTGCCTGTTCATCGACTTCGCCAGCAATAATCATAAAAGGAGTTTTTTGCATTTGTGCATTTCTAATCTTTTTTTGCATTCGATCATCAGAACTATCTATTTCGGCCCGAATACCTAATTTGCGCATCTGCGAAACTATCTTTTCTAAGTACGGCAAAAATGCATCCGCAACCGGGATCGCGGTAACTTGAACTGGTGAAAGCCATGGTGGAAAAGCTCCTGCGTAATGTTCGGTAAGAACTCCGAAGAATCTTTCAATTGATCCAAATAACGCCCTATGAATCATGACCGGCCGCTGTCTAGTTCCATCAGTGCCTACATACTCAAGTTCAAACCTTTGTGGAAGTTGGAAATCAACTTGGATTGTTGACATCTGCCAAGTACGACCGATTGCATCTTTTGCTTGCACCGAAACTTTCGGACCATAAAAAGCAGCACCTTCTGGATCTAAAATCAGATCCAATTTTTGCCGATTGGCTGATTCGCGCAAAGCCTCAGTTGCTTTTTCCCAATCCTCATCTGATCCCACGGATTTAGCTGGATTTTTTGTAGAAAGTTCCAAGTAAAAATCAGTCAATCCATAATCACGAAGTAATCCGAGCACAAATGTCAGCAAACTGTCGAGTTCATCAACCATTTGATCAGGGGTGCAATAAATATGGGCATCATCTTGGGTAAAGCCACGAGCACGAGTCAAACCTTGGATAACTCCAGATTTTTCATAACGATAGACAGTGCCGAATTCAAATAACCGTAGAGGAAGCTCACGATAAGAACGACCACGTGAGCGATAAATTAAATTGTGGAAAGGACAGTTCATCGGTTTCATGTAGTACTGCGCACCAGCGCGTTTAACGGTGCCATCTAAATTTCGCTCTTCATCCAAAATCATTGGTGGGTACATTCCTTCTGAGTACCACTCAAGGTGTCCCGAAGTTTCAAACAAAGCCGCTTTGGTTAAATGTGGAGAGTAAACAAATTCATAACCTTCTTCTTCATGCCGCTTACGTGAATACTCTTCCATTTCGCGACGAATGATTCCGCCCTTTGGATGGAAGACTGCAAGGCCGGAGCCAATCTCTTCTGGGAATGAAAAAAGATCTAACTCAACACCTAAGCGACGGTGATCCCGCTTCTCTGCTTCAACCAAGAAATTTAAATAGCCATCTAACTCTTCTTGTGAAGGCCAGGCGGTTCCATAAACTCTCTGCAAACTTGGATTTTTATCCGACCCCCGCCAATAGGCACTTGATGTGCGCATCAATTTAAATGCTGGAATTATCTTGGTGCTTGGAATGTGTGGTCCGCGACAGAGATCACGCCATTCAATTTCACCGTCACGATTTAAATTGTCGTAAATCGTTAACTCCCCGGCGCCTACCTCTACCCCTTCAGCGGATGCTTCATCTGTCGACCCATTGGAGGATGACTTATCTTTGATCAATTCACATTTAAAAGGTTCGGCTGCTAGTTCTACTAGTGCATCTTGTTCACTAGTAACTCTTCGTCTAAATCTTTGGTTCGCCTTAACAATTTTTGTCATCTCTTTTTCGAGTGCCAAGAGATCATCAGGTGTAAAGGGCCGTTCAACTTCAAAATCATAATAAAAGCCATCTTTGATCGGAGGCCCGATACCCAAGCGCGTTTGTGGAAATAATTTTTGCACCGCTTGCGCTAAAACGTGGGCGGTGGAGTGGCGCAAAATCATCAATCCATCAGCAGAGCTAAGTTCAATCGTCGCTACCTGGTCGCCACCCTTGATTTCAGCGTTCAAATCTGAGAGTTGATCATTGATTCGTAATGCGATTATTTGCGGTTGATCTCTAAAAAGTTCGCTGGTGTATTTTTCAACAGTAACTGATTTGGCCTCACCATTGAGGGTGATTTCGAAGGTGGCCATGAGATCACTCTACCAATTGCTACCGTGCGAAAAGGTAATAAGAGATACCTGCGCCGATTGCAATCGCAACAACTACGACTCCCACGATTAAATAGATCACGCTTTTACGGGTATCTGCCGGAAGCGCACGTTGTGCTGTTTTGATTGCCAACATCTTGGTCTTCATTAAAGCTTTGTCCGCCCAAGCAAACTCTGAGGCCAAAATACCTAGGCCGGCAAAAATAATCAACCAACCGGGTCCAGGTGCGATTAAAGCAATCGCTCCGATCACTGTTACTAAACCACCGATGACTCCGACCAATATTCTCCAAGCCGGCGCACCATATTTACTGCGTTTAACATGGGCGCGGAATCGCTTAATCATGGGTTGAGGTTAGCCGAAAGTTGCTCAGTGAAGGAACTCATTATCTCTTCAATTCTTTTGTTAACTTTAAATGAACGAGCATTGATCCGATTTATTGGTTGCAAATACCGCAAACTTGAAGAAAGGAGAGCTCCTTCGGCTTTTGCTAAATCATCAAAATTTAACTCTGCCTCTTGGGCCAATCCCCACTCAAGAAGTAATTCGCGGGTTATGCCTGGCAGGGCTCCTGAATCTAAATTTGGAGTTAACAGTTTATTTCCGATCAATAAAAAAATATTAGCGGTGCTTGCTTCAGCTAATTGACCTTTAAAGCCAAAAAGTATCGCATCATCGGCGTTGCGTGCAGTTGCGTATTTGTGTGCACTTAAAGAGGTTGCATATGAAGTCGATTTAACATTTGCGAGCAGTGATCTCTCATTTAGCGGAAACGGGTAGGTGACTACACCGGCCGGCTCACTCCATGGAGTGTAAGAAGTATGCGTGATGACTAAATTCCCCGATCCAGAGATTGTGATTCGCATCCGGCCAACTAAAATCTCCTTAGTCGCATTTAATACTTCACTTACCGCTGATCTAAAAAATTCATCCTTGGGAACGTTTATTTCTAAAACAGTTGCACCTTTACGCAACCGCTTCAGATGCCGATCTAGTGCAATCGATTCACCATTTTGGGTTCTAATCGTTTCAAAAACCCCTTCACCTAATAAAAAGGAGCGATCAGTCACCGGAATTACCGCATCTGGTGTTGCAACTAATCGATCATTAAGCCAGATCACATCTGACCTCCGGCTATTTGAATTAATCGATCTGCTTTCAAAACAGTCTCATTCCATTCCTTAAGTGGATCTGAACCCCAAGTTATGCCGGCTCCAGTTCCAAAATATATCTGGTTGCTTTTGAAATCTCGCCAAAAAGTGCGGATACCTACTGCAATTTCACTCTTATCCCCCATGATCCAACCAATTCCTCCGCAATATGGACCGCGTTCAACTGGTTCTAACTCTTTAATAATTTCTAACGCTGCAATTTTCGGTGCTCCACTCACTGATCCGGGAGGAGAGATTGCAGTAAAAATCTCGGCCCAAGAAATATTAGGAAGCAACTTTCCACTTACATCAGAAACTAAGTGCACCAAACCTGGATGTTGTTCCACTTCCATCAACCTGGGAACGTGAATGGATCCCATTTCACAGATCTGGCTTAAATCATGGCGCACTAGATCGACGATCATGATGTTCTCGGCCTTATCTTTTTCCAAGATCTCAGCTTCATTTTTTCCCGTGCCTTTTATTGGACTACTCATTAATTCGTCGCCATAACGCTTTATAAAAAGCTCTGGAGATGCCGAAACAATTTCAACCTCTGGTAGTGAAATCACAACTGCATGTGGTGCTGGATTAGCACTGGCTAATTCAGTTGCTAACCCCAAAATAGATTGATCATTTGAAATCGGATGCGAAAGGACTCGGCAAAGGTTTACTTGATAAACATCACCGCGAGATATCGCCTCACGGATATTGCTAACGCCATTTTGGTACGCATTTTGATCAAGTGATGTGCTCCATCTACCGGCCAATTTGCGCCAAGCAGGTAAATTCGGTGGCTTAGAAACTCTTTCAACTTTAGTGAAATGCACAAAACGAAAGCCGCCTTCAAAATTATTAATAACTGCCCATAAGCCGCTCTGAATTCGGTCTAAATCTGCCGGGTCGGTACTTTCTAGGTCGATCTGTGTAGCCAATAAGCCGCCCATCCAGAGGAAAGGCTCCTTCAAATCCATAAGTGAACGCTAGCCCACCCCTAATTATTAAGCGCAGTTAGCCCTGCCATTGGCTCTGGGGTAGATTGACCCTCTGGTTAAGCAGTGCGGATGTAGCGCAGTGGTAGCGCATCACCTTGCCAAGGTGAATGTCGCGGGTTCGAATCCCGTCATCCGCTCCAACTTTAAATCGCTAAATCTGGTGGGATGGCCGAGAGGCGAGGCTCAGGACTGCAAATCCTGCTACACGGGTTCAAATCCCGTTCCCACCTCCCTATTACTTCCGCAAGTTAGGGTTACCTTTGTGCCGCAAATTGCAAATGATCCGTTAGAACGCAAATACCGAGGCGAAAGTCCGATTCGCACCCTCTTTGCACTCTTCGCTCCCGAAAAAAGAAATATCGGAATCTCTTCAATTTTCTACATCATGAAGCAATCCCCAGCTTGGTTGTTTCCATTAGTTACCGCAAACATGATCGACATCGTTGTTTACAAAAAACCGCTTTGGCAATTATTTGCAAATGCAATTTTCATTGGTTTTTTAACATTCCAAAACTGGCCCAACCATGTGCTTTTTGTTAAGTACTTAAGCCGCGCTAATCGCACCATTGAGATTAAATTGCGTTCTGCACTCGCCGCTCGCTTGCAACAACTTTCAATTTCTTACCATTTACGTACGAGTGCAGGAATGTTACAAACTAAAGTTTTACGTGATGTGGAAAATATCCAACAGATGATTGCCAACTTAGGCGAAAGCGGTTGGGGTGCTATCAATATGTTGGTTATGTCTATCGTCATAACCTCATTCAGGGCACCCCAATTCCTTCCATTCTTTTTCATAGTTATTCCCCTAGTTAGCATTTTGATTATCAGAATGCGAAATACTTTAAATGTTAAAAATCGCGAGTTCCGCGAAGAAATTGAAGTTATGTCATCCCGCGTTAATGAGATGACAACTCTTTTGCCGATTACCCGTGCCCACGGATTAGAAGATGATGCTCTACGCCGCGTCGGCGAAACTTTTAGCAAGGTCAGATTTGCTGGAACTCGCTTAGATTTAGTTAACGCTAATTTTGGCTCTTTATCCTGGGTGATTTTCCAGATGGCAAACTTTTCTTGTTTAACTTTCGCCTGCTGGGCTTCCTATACCGGACGATTAAGCATCACCCCCGGAGATGTTGTAATGCTCAGCGCTTACTTCACCTCAATTGTTAACGCAATCATCGCTCTCACCAGCTTGGGTGCAATTATCAGCAAAGGATTGCAATCAGTGCGCTCGCTGGGTGAAATTTTAGAATCCCCAGATGTTGAAACCAATGAAGGAAAAACTTTTGTCTCCAAAGTCACTGGTGAAATAGTTTTCCATAATGTTTCTTACAAATACCTAGGGAGCGAGAAGCACGCTGTTTCTAATCTCGACCTCACAGTTCCACCAGGTGAAACTATTGCTCTTGTTGGATCTTCGGGTTCAGGTAAAAGTACTTTGATTAATCTCGTCATTGGTTTCGTGCGACCAACAAGCGGTTACATCACTTGCGACAATCACCGTCTCGAAAGTTTAGATATGCGCACGCTGCGAAAATTTATCTCAGTTGTTCCGCAAGAGACGGTCCTGTTCAACGCATCCATCAGAGAGAACATCTCTTATGGCCTACCAGATGTAACTGATGCTGAAATTGCTAACGCTCTTTCCATGGCTAACGCCCAAGA
>WLKK01000058.1 GCA_009701305.1 Actinomycetota bacterium
GGGTTTAATCCATCAAGGAATGGGTTATTTCCGGTCTGATCACTCATAATGTACGAGCCTAGCCATAAGAACCGTCAAGGAGAGTTCATGCCACCGATCGACGATAGTGAAATCAAACGCGTTTTAGTCATCAGCGCCCACCCCGACGATTCTGATTTTGGAGCTTCCGGAACAATTGCGCAATGGATTAAAAAGGGTATTGAAGTGGCATACGTTTTTTGCACTAATGGTGATCAAGGCGGCGAAGCATCTGGCTTCACTAAAGAAGAGATGCCCGCAATTCGTCAGCGTGAACAAATTGCAGCAGGTGCGGCAATCGGAGTCACTGATATTACATTTTTAAATTATGTTGATGGACACCTTGAAGCAACACTTGGTTTACGAAAAGACATTGTTCGCCAGATTCGTAAATCTCAACCAGATCGAATGGTTTGCCAAAGTCCAGAAAGAAATTGGGATCGTATTGGTGCCAGCCACCCAGATCATTTAGCTGCAGGTGAAGCATCCATTCAAGCGGTATACCCAGATGCTCGTAATCCTTTTGCATTTACCGATTTGCTGGAAGATGAAGGTTTACAACCTTGGCGCGTTAAAGAAGTTTGGGTGACAGCTTTCGCTAATCCAGATCATTATGTTGATATCACTGATACTTTTGATTTGAAGATGAAAACATTGCACGCTCATGCATCTCAAACTTCACATAACCCAGAGTTGGAAAATTTAGTTAAAGAGTGGGGAACGCGAACTGCCGAGGCAGCTGGTTTTGCCGAAGGTCGAATCGCTGAAGCATTCCGAATCGTTAATACAAATTAATTTAATTAATCTATATTTTAATTAATTTGCTGCAGGTGCAGCTGGTGCTCCTCCGCGTTGTCCGCCACCGCCTTGTCCGCCACCGCCTTGTCCGCCACCGCCGAAGCCGCCGCCTTGTCCTCCACCTTGTCCTCCTTGTCCGCCACCACCTGGAAATTGCGCACGACATTTTTCAAATGCAGCAGCAATAGTTGGATCGGTTAGATCTGGGCGAGAGCCCGGTGCAAATTCGATTCCAGCATCAGTTAAACATTTACGGAGTTCGCCGTTTCCGCCACCTGGGCCACCGCCGCCGTTGCCGCCAGGTCCAGGTCCAGCTCCAGGGGCGCCGCTAACTGCAGGAGCACTACTTTGCGGTGTAACACTCTTGCCGTTTTTATTTTTCGTTACACCTTTTTGTTTTCCATTTTTATTGCTGGTAATTGGAGTTTGGTTTGCTTGAGTGCTGTTAATTGTTCCTTGTGGGGAGACCGCTGCGTTACCAGCGCCACCGCGACCTTGGCCACCCCCGAATCCGCCACCTTGAGTCAATGCAATTGGAGTTATTGATCCATCAGCTGCAGTTTCACCTGTTGCTGTTAATCGATCGCCAACTTTAAGCGCTGCGATATCTTGGCGAGAAGTACTTAATACTGGAGTATCAGCCGCTGCTTTAATTTCTAAACTTTTTCCATCTCGACTTTGGATCGTAATAGTTGTGCCATCAATTTTGGTAATAATTCCCGTTGTACCATCTGTTCCTGGCGCTGCAGCAGTTGCAGAGAAGCCTCCACCACCGCCGCCGTTGCGGCCAACCCGCCCAGCAAAATTTGCATTTGCTCCAGCCGCACTTCCAATTGCAAAACCATTCGTAGTTGACGTTGTGTGATGTGCATACCAAACTCCACCAGAAGCACCGACTGCAATTAGCAGCAAACTCATCAGCACAGTTGTGAACTTGTTTGTCCACTTATACGCCGCTTTTTCTAACTCTGCTGAAAGATCATCAACAACCTCATCTGACTTTGCGAATAAGTCGAATTCATTATTCATAACGGAGTGCCTCGATTGGTCGTAGGGATGCTGCTCTGCTTGCGGGATATCCGCCAAAGAAAAGTCCAATAAATACACTGACGCCGAAAGCTAGAAAAACTGATGAAGGCACAATTACCGGCTTGACGCCCACAATCATAAAGTTTGAACCGATGAAGCCAACAATAACTCCTAGGACTCCGCCAACAAGAGAGAGGATTGTTGCTTCGATTAAAAACTGCCCAAGAATTGCACGGCGACGAGCACCGATTGCTTTACGAATTCCAATTTCACGAGTTCTTTCAACAACGGTAACTAACATGATGTTAGTAATTCCGATTCCACCAACAAGCAGCGAGATTGCTGCAACAGCACCTAAGAGAACTGTAAAAACTTTAGTAGTAGATGTTGTCGTAGCAAGCAGACTCGCTTGATTTAGCAATCGGTAGTCACGGCTATTTACATTGGAGATACCATGACTTCTATCTAAAATACTTTCGATTTCAATTTGAGCTTGATCTTGTACTTTTGCCGATTTTGCTTGAACAACAATTGAAGAGATATTTCCATATCCAGTTAGTGCCCTCTGCACTGCAGTAATCGGTGAAATAATTAAACTATCCCCATCTAGAAAACCATTTGATCCTGCCGTTTCGGTCAATCCAACGATTGTAAATGGGATGCCACCACAACGCATCACCTTACCAATTGGATTCTCTTCACCGAATAAATCACTTGCTGTTGTTTTACCGATTACTGCTACTCGTCTACCTTCAGTCACGTCATCATTTGTAAAGTAAGTTCCTTTTACAACTTTAGTATTTTTCGCCTCAAAATAAGAGGGCCAGGTTCCAATAAAACTGGCTGGGGTCGTTGAACTACTTCCATTTGTGCATACTGATGTTGCATTTGAAACTGGTGCTGCCTGTTTTACATTTGGCGCACTCTTTTTATCAGACAGTTGAACGGCATCACCAACAGTTAATGGCTTACCTTGCGTATTCCTAGATTGGGCTCGTGCACCAAACCCACCGCCGCCACGCATAACCGTAATTGTATTTGTTCCTAACTTTGCGATGTTATCTTGAATTTGTTTACTGGAACCATTTCCAACTGCAACAAGAATAATTACTGATCCAACACCAATTAAAATGCCTAGTGTTGTCAGGGCGGAACGCAATCTATTTGCAACGAGACCTCGCACGGCAAATCGCACCATTTCGAAAAAGTTCATGCAAGCACCTTGGCTGTATCTTCAATTATTTTCCCATCGCGCATACGAATGATGCGTTTTGCACGTGCAGCCACATCTGCTTCATGAGTAATCAAAACAACTGTTCGACCGGCAGCATTAACTAAATCAAATAGATCTAATAAATCGGCTGTTGATTTTGAATCCAAAGCTCCCGTCGGTTCATCAGCAAGTAGGAGCGCAGGTTTAGTAACTAGTGCACGTGCTACGGCAACACGTTGTTGCTGACCACCGGAAAGTTCAGTTGGTTCATGTGTTAATCGATCAGACAATCCAACTAAGTCAAGTGCTTTGAGAGCGCGGAGGCGACGCTCTTTCATTTTAATTCCTTGGTATGCAAGTGGAAGTTCAACATTCGCTAAAGCTGAAGTTCGAGGAATTAAATTAAATGATTGGAAAATAAATCCAATTTTACGGCCACGCACAATCGCTAATTGATTTTCATCCAGTGAGGCCATGTCTATACCATCTAGATAATATTCACCACTAGTTGGAATATCTAAAGCCCCAATCACATTCATCAATGTTGATTTTCCAGAACCAGATGCACCCATGATTGCAACATATTCACCTGGATATATCGAAAGTGATACGCCATCTAGTGCGAAAATTGCTGATTCACCCGCACCATACTGTTTTACAACATTGTGCAGATCAATAATTGGTGCGTTATCCACGACCGCCACCGCCGCCACCGCCGCCACCGCCGCCACGGCCGCCACCACCAAAGCCGCCGCCGCCAGTTCCACTTAATCCACCAAATCCTTGCGGAACTCCAACGACTGGGAATCCGCTACTGGATGTTGTAGTAGTCGCATTTAAAGCAACTTTCTCGCCCTCTTTTAGACCGGCTTGAACTTCAGTTTCACCATCGCCCTTTAATCCAATAGTTACTTGGCGCGATTCAATACTCTCTTTGCCATCTTTAGTTGTAATTACGCGAACAATTGAACGATTGCCAGTGCTCCTGATTGCAGAAGCCGTAACTTTTACAACCCCAGTTGCTGAACCAGTTGTAACCGTTGCAGTTGCAGTCATTCCAGGTTTTAACCCAGTAACTGCTTTACTCAAGTCAAAAGTTACAGTGTAAGAAACTACGTTATTTGTAGTGGTTGGCAATGGGCTTATCTGCGCTACAACTCCATTTGCATTGACACTAGGTAGGGCTTCAAAAGTAAATGTTGCGGCTTGGCCAACTTGGATTTTTGCTGCATCTGCTTCAGAAAATCCAGCTTGCACCCGCAAAGCACTTACATTTGTAAGAACTATGAAGCCAGTAACAGTTCCGCTGGTATTTGAGCTTTGAGTTCCCGCAGATTGGCCCACAGTTGCTGAAATTGAGGCAACCTCACCGCCTACAGGTGCATTAATTGTAGTCGCAGCTAAATTTTTATTTGCTTGAGCCAAATTTGCCTCTGCTGTTTTGATAGAGGCAGCTGCAGTGTCTAAATCATTTTGGTTTGCAGCTTGCATGGCAACTGCAAGTCCAGCTTGTTGAAGGTCATATGAAAGCTGAGCTGAGGCAATTGCATTCTTCAAACTTTGAATTGTTTGTGCATCCTTTTTCAAACTAATACTTTGTGATGCTATTGCATTTTGATACGAAACTTCTAAAGATGCCAAACTCTGTGCATCTTTCTTAAGGCTAATACTTTGAGAAGTAAGTGAATTATTGTAAGCAGTTTTTGCACTTTGAATTGAGTTCATATATCCCTGGAAAGTTCCACAAGATGTAATTACGCTATTTGCTGTTGCAACTGTTATCGAGTCACAAAACTCAGTGCTCATCATGGTATTAATTTTTAACCAGTTGTCTAATGTCTTTTGAGCATTATCCCAGCTTGTCTTAGCCGAATCAATAGCTGCTAGATACGTTGTTGCACTTAATGCGGTGTTTACTTTTGCATCATCTAAACTTTTCTTTGCTGCATCAACTGATGCTTGATAGGTAGCAACATTAAGTGCGATCGAGGCGCTTTGGTCATCAAAGTTCTTTTGCGCTGTTTCAAGTGAGGCTTTCGATTGAGCCACTTGCAGATCAACTTGTTTTTGCTCGTCAGCTGTTCGACTCTTAGTTAATTTTCCAAGTGCCACTTTTGCCGAAAGTAACGAAGCCTCAGATTGAGTTACGGAAATATTTTGAGTTGAAGAATCTAATTGTGCAAGCATTTGACCCTGCGAAACTTTTTGGCCGACTTTTACATATACATTTGTTAAAATCCCATTAATGGTTGGTGATACTCCGACATCCCCTGGACTGGTAACTGTTCCACTCGCTGAAACTGTTGCAGTCACATCGCCAACAGATACAGTCGCAGCAGATGTTGCTGTGCTACTTGCCGCACTTGGATGAAGTAGGTTCCACCCCCACCAAGAAGAGCCAAGTATTAGCGCCAAGATTGTGGCGTTGACCAACAGGATTCTGGGAGATTTGCCAAGTTTCATACGATGATAATCCATTAAAAGGCTGTGAAATCTCTGTGATTTCCGAAAAACTCTTGATTATTTTTTTTTGTAGCCGGCAGGGCATTTTGGATTAGTGCCCGATAGCCTTTGTGTTTTCTTACCCTTTAGACAAGTAATTGTTTTCACTTGCTTCTTAACCCCGACTGGAGCAGCAACTTCGCTCTTGGTTTGAGGCTGCGTCTGTTCAATTTCTTTTGGCTTTTCTTGAATCAGTTTTACTCGAATTGTCGGTGATGAAAAAGTAAAACCATAAGCAGCAAGGGAAAGCCAGCCGTTATTTTCTTTTAAGAGCGTGGTACTTACTATTTGTTCTTTCCCATCAGTGATAATGGTTATGGTCGCTGATGTAGGTGTATTTGAAAAACCATAAATACATCTTGCGACAGAAGCATCCAACAATAAATTGTACGTTCCAAGAAAATCTTGGCCTTTAGATGTTGAGTGAGCTGAAGCCAATTCATAATTCAGTGACTCTGTTTCGCGATCAAAAATTGGAGGACCTACCGCATAAGTTGTTGAATTGGTCGAGACAATCCCAGCAAGTTTCCCACTCGCTTTTACACATGTACTGACTTTGTAATCTTCGAAATATGCCAAAGTTGAAATCTTCCAGGTCTTTGGTTCTGCAACTGATTTATCTTTCACCATAGGCAGTAGCAAGCGTAAGGCAGATGTAGTGCCACCTAATGATGGTTGATAGAGAACATTGTTATTTCCTTCTGACATTAATGAGCCACCTTTACTCATCATTATAATTTTCCCGTTGTCATTCTTATGTGAGTCTTGAACCATTTGGGGATATTCAGATAGTGAAAAATTACCAGCAACCGAAGGTACTTGAACCGGTTGACCACTTATCGAGATTTTTACCCCACCTACGATTTTCTCAATTAATGCATCTGGCGCTTTGACCCGTCCATGAAGCCAACCGATTGGAGGTTGTGTTAAACGAATCGAGATACCAATTGTGACGTCATTGCTAAATCCTTGTTTACTTGCACAAATGTTATCTCCGAAGGCGCTGCAGATACGTGTCTCATCAGTATTAGTGGACCATGGGATGCCTGCGACTCTTGATGGATAATTTCCACTGACTAAATTAATTGGAAAAATTCCAATAGATAATTCACCCCCGGTACCAAAAATTCCTGGCTTGTTTGCATTTTCTGATCCCGCGGCAATCAATGTATTTACAGAATATAAATCACTTCCACCAAGATGTGTTAAACCAGGAATCTGCCAAATGCTTGGTGTAGATCCAGTGATTAAATTTTCAGCACCTAAAGCCGTGTAAGGGGTAGTTGGTTCAGCTGGAATCGATTTAGAATAAATCCCCATGGTCTTTTTTCCTTGCGATTCGCTCCATATCGATTCAATACAATCAATAACACGAGAGGTGTCACAGGGAGGTAAAACTACATGGTAAATAAATGATGTTGCTTCTGCACAACTTTTGTCTAAAACGCTAGTGCAGGTATTCGGATACTTACTTTTTCCATCAGAAGAATTCAAGAATGGATAATTTGGGGCTAGGTTTGTTGTCATATTTTGAAGCGACGAACTTTCAGAAAAATTAAATCCAACTTGATTTGAGCCAGTTGAAGAGGCTGGAAACCACTGCTCATCTGGTGTTGAATTTGCATTGGCTGTTTCTAAAAAAGTAAAAAAAAGTAAAAATAACATCAAAGAAATTTGAAACTCGCTCTTGAGGTTTTTCATTATTGGCAACTAAATTTTCTTACCATACCCAAGAGGGCATTTTGGATTAGTTCCAGAAAATTTCTTTACGGATTTGCCTTTTGTGCATGTAATTGTTTTTATTTTATTTACTTTTTTAGGAGTTAAAATGACTGCTGCTTTTTCTTCCACTTTCAATGCTTCTTTTGGCAGTTCTACTTCTTTTGGCTTCTCTTGGGTTAATTTGACTCTAATTGTTGGAGAAGAGAATTTGAATCCATAGGCACCTAGATAAATAAAATTATTTCTCTCAAAGATAGATTCTGTAGCGATTTGCACAGTACCCGATTCGGATAGCACAGAAATGCTTGCCTTAATTGGGGAGGATGAGAATCCATACAAACATCTGGCATAATCAGCATCTATCATCAAATCATAAGTCCCGAGAAATTCTGAACCATCAGCCAAATAATGTGGCGCTAAAACTTTATAATCCAAAATTTCGTCCGCAGCATTAAAACTCGGTGGCCCTGGCAAATATGCAGTCGCATTAGTACTTACAATTCCAACTAATTTTTCACTCGTAATCGCCGAACATTTTGCTGTTGAATCATTATCGGTTGTTCTCATATACCAGGTGGTTGGTGCTGCCACAGCTTTGTTATTGACTATGGGTAGCCAAAGAGCAAATTCTTTCATGCCCTTGTCACTATAAGATGGATTACGTAACCATGAAGTAGGCGTGCAATCACTAGTTGGGCAACCATAACCATTACCCATATTCAGCCAAAATGGGTCAAAAGTCCCGTAGAACTCAGTTAAATTTGTTGGAGCGACACTCTTCTCAACCCATCCAAAAATTGTTGGCACTTTGACAAACTTCGCAGACACATGAAGCAGCTGCATCCCGTCTGAATTTTTAGAGATTTCCCCCGAGACTTCACGGAGCCTTCCATGAAGCCAGCCAGAAATTTTAGTTGAAAATCTCAAGTTGAGTGAAAATTCAACGTCCAGTGGAGCAGCTACCGGAATTGCACATTGAGTATAAGTATTGCCCACGCCACTACATTGACTCCCATTACTCCTGCCTATTCCAAGCGCAGAATAATTGGCTGGATTTAAACTCTGTTCTGAAATTTGATAATTCCCGTATGTGATCTTTACTGGCCAAATTGCAGTTTCCATATTAACGGTATTGAAAGTTGACCAATCTGGCATTTTAGTTCCAGTGAGAACTGAGGATATTAAATACTGTGTACCACCAGCGTGTGGCGCATCTGGTATGTCTACTAGAAATTGTTGCCCAGATTTGGGCAAATTTAATTTTCTGTCTCCCTCAAATTCCCATCCAGTTTTTTCTGCGAAATTCCGTAAGAATCTTACAGATAGATTTTTTCCCTCAAAGTTTTTAGTGGTGACAGATTCTATACAATCTCCTTCGTCCCCAGCACACATTCCAAGCGGCGTAGAATACCTTTGAAATTCTGTTAATGGACATTCAGTGGTAGGCATTGAATTGCATTTTTTAACTTTTAAAACTTTCCCAGTTCCAACTTCATATTTGTCAGCCGTAAAACTCATCAGATAAGGATGCGCAAATTCTACAGAAGTCTCTGTTATGGCACGAGATAAAAAGCCCCAGCTCGGAGAACTTGTTGGTGGTCCTGATTTTTGCCATTCTTCATCTGGAATTCCAGCTGAAGAAGCTGGCGCTAAATTAAGTGTTAGTAAAGTTAAAATTAGGGACACGCTCGCAAAAAAAACTGTTGTTTTCTTTGAACGTTTCATTGGCGATCCTTTAGCTGGAGATGCCCACTTTTTAAAATCACCCTATAGCAAAGGGTTACTCCCACTCAATAGTTCCAGGTGGTTTGCTCGTAATATCTAGAGTCACTCGATTGATTCCAGCAACTTCATTGGTAATACGGTTTGATATTTTGGCAAGCACGTCATAAGGCAATCTCGACCAATCAGCAGTCATCGCATCTTCACTAGATACCGGACGCAAAACTATTGGGTGACCATATGTGCGCCCATCACCTTGCACTCCAACACTGCGCACATCTGCCAGTAATACAACTGGGCATTGCCA
>WLKK01000059.1 GCA_009701305.1 Actinomycetota bacterium
GCAGCAACTTTTTCACGGCTAAAAGGTTCAGATGCACCGCTTCTTTTCACAACTGAAAGTGCTGAACTCTCTTGGGTGGTGAAACGCCGGCCACAGGTCACACATTCACGGCGGCGGCGGATTGAGGAGCCATCTTCGATTGGACGGGAGTCGACTACCCGAGAATCAGCCTGGCGGCAAAATGGACAGTTCACCTCGGTACAACCCCCTTAAAGTGCGAAAATAGGTCCTGCTTAACCCAAAGCTAAATCTCTTTCAGCCCTATTTCGCGCTGCCTTGGGGATAAGGCTGTGGAGGAACTGTGGAGCAGTAAGCACAATCTGTGGACGAACCAACAGGTTGTTAGTACTACATCTAGTGGTAACAGTAGAGCAGGGGTAGAGGGTTCGCAAGAGATAATGCGGCGTGTCGAAAAAGTATTTTTTCTAACTACTTCAAAACCGAGATCTTTTAATTTATTTAATTAACGGCACCAAAATCTTTGTGCCAGCTTGGAGCGTAGCTCCCTCAAAAGGGTTGAGTTGGTGAATCTGGTCAATTACATCTTGTGTCGAAACTCCTGGGGCGATCTCCCGCGCAATAGACCAGTAGCTCTCACCAGGTTGGACGATTATCTCTTCTGCCGCTACTGATATAGATGAGGCTGCTGAAGTGGTTGAGGCTGCTGCGCCGGTGAAGGCGGAGAAGGTAGCTGCGAATGATGAGGTCGCCACGATCAGGGCGGAGACCATTAAGACAGTGCGCCCACGGTTGGTGAGGGTTAGGGTGGCTGGGGAATTAGCCATTTGGTGCCTGCTTTCTACTCTCTAATGCTTACCGCGTTCTAGACGGATTAGAACGCGTGTTCGAATTAAACTCCACCCCACTGACATATGTCAAGAAAATTCGAACAGATGTTTGAATTATTTTCAATTTCAAGGTAAAGTTGGGCCATGGCCACCAAAAAAGCAGCAGAAATCACCGTACCTGAGTTACATGACGAGCCAGATGAGAATGGGCTTACCCCCCGCCAGCTCAAGATCCTGGGGGTCATCAAATCCGCCCTCCACGATCAGGGGTATCCACCTTCGATGCGTGAGATTGGCCAAGCTGCCGGTTTAGCCTCCCCCTCAAGTGTTAAATACCAATTAGAGCTGCTCGAGGAAAAAGGGTGGATTAGACGGGACCCAACTCGTGGTCGCGCGATTGAAATTTTACTTCCAGATCAAGATCAATCAGCAAGATCAGTTGGAGATAAATACTCCCTAGATCAGATGCGTGAAGTTCCACTAGTTGGTCGCATCGCAGCCGGTGCTCCGCTTTTGGCAGAACAAGATATTGAAGAGAGTTTTCCATTGCCGGCTTCTTTAGTTGGAGATGGTGAATTGTTTATGTTAAAAGTCGTTGGTGAATCAATGATTGAAGCCGCAATCTGTGATGGAGATTTTGTAGTTATCAGATCCCAAAAACATTGTGAAAAGGGCGAGATAGTTGCAGCGATGATTGATGGCGAAGCAACTGTAAAAACCTTTACCCGCCGCGATGGTCATGTCTGGTTACTTCCTGCTAACCCAGCCTTTTCACCGATCAACGGTGACAATGCTGAGATCTTAGGAAAAGTTACTGCGGTTCTGCGCTCACTTAAGTAAAATTACCTCATTAATCCGGGCCGCTAATTTTTCATTAACTAAAGCATGAATTAAAGTTCCTTCTTCTACATACTCTTCGCTAAATATTTCGCCACTTTCATGAATGGCATAAACCAAATCACCACGTGTGTATGGCAATGTAACTGTGATCTCTATTTTTGGGTGAGGCAATCCCGCTTCTATTGCCGCTACCAATCTTTCAATCCCAAATCCACTTTGCGCCGAGATTGCAATACTTCCTGGGATCGATCGCACCAGTTCGACAATCAAATCAGGGTCTGCGATATCACTTTTATTGATCGCGATAATCTCTGGAATTGCACCTGCGCCAATCTCGTCAATAACTTCGCGAACAGCACGAATCTGCTCGCGCGGATCTGGATGCGATCCATCGACTACATGCACAATTAAAGCTGCGCCTTCAACCTCTTCAAGTGTTGATTTAAAAGCATCTACTAATTGATGTGGCAAGTGGCGCACAAAACCAACAGTGTCGGTAAATGTGTAAACCCGGCCATCTCCGGTTTGAGTTCGGCGAGTAGTTGGATCAAGTGTGGCAAAAAGTGCATTCTCAACAAGTACACCTGCACCGGTTAAGCGATTCAGTAGCGAAGATTTTCCGGCATTTGTATAACCAGCAATTGCAACAGATGGAATTGTGTTTCGATCACGCTCTTGTCTTTTAGTTTCGCGGGCAACTTTCATCTCTTTGATCTCTTTACGTAACTTAGCCATCCGATCGCGAATCCGCCGGCGATCTACTTCAATCTTGGTTTCACCCGGACCACGACCACCGATACCAACACCACCTGCTCCACCTGCGCCGGCACGTCCACCAACTTGGCGAGAGAGGGAATCACCCCAACCACGTAATCGCGGAAGCAGGTAAGACATCTGCGCTAATTCAACTTGAGCTTTACCTTCACGGCTTTTGGCATGTTGGGCAAAAATATCCAAAATCAATGCAGTGCGGTCGACAACTTTTACTTTTACTTTGTCTTCTAACTGTCGCAATTGGCTTGGAGATAACTCACCATCACAAATCACAGTATCTGCACCAGTTTGAGCAACCACTTGCCGCAACTCATTTACTTTTCCAGATCCAATGAATGTTGCTGAATCTGGTTTGTCACGACGTTGCATTAAACCTTCTAGAACTTCAGAGCCGGCGGTCTCGGCTAATGCCGCCAATTCGCGTAATGAATTTTCAGCATCTGTACTTGATCCTTCTGTCCATACTCCAACCAAAACAACTCGCTCTAAACGCAGTTGCCGGTTTTCAGCAATGGAAACATCTTCGAGTTCAGTTGAGATTCCGACAACTCTTCGAAGTGAGCGACGTTCCTCGAGTTCTAGTTGGAATTTTTCATCATTACCTAAATCTTCACCACCATCAGATATCTGATTACGCAATCGCTCATTCTCGCGAAGCAGTTCTAAATAAAGCTCTTCAGAACTCACTAAATCTCAACTTCGAAATCTTGCAAAATAACTGCAGCACCTGTGAGGGTTGCATTTGAATGCGGATCTAACTCAACTGTTAAGCGGCCACCTGGAGGATTGATGATCCATTTGGCAGGGAGTGATCTCTTGCTGTAAATATTTGCGGCCAATGCAACTGCGCAAATTCCAGTGCCGCAAGATCTAGTTTCACCTGATCCACGTTCATACACTCGCATCTGCAATTCATTGTCGCCTGTGATCTCTACAAATTCGATATTTACTCCATCTGGATAAATATCATTTGGGAGTACTACGGGTGCAGCAGTGAGATCACCAACTTGATCTAGATCTGAAATGATTGCAACCGCATGTGGATTTCCAACATCTATATTAAAAGATTTCCATTCATTTCCACTTTGCAAAATTGTGGCACTTCCGTCAATGTCAGATAGATCCAAAACTTTCCCCATGTTTACTGAAATTTCACCACTTTCTGGAACTGCTAAATATTTCAATCCATCACGGGTATCAATCGCAAAAATTCCAGCGCCTTGATGACCACGATCGACTAAGTACCGAGCCATCACACGAATTCCGTTGCCACACATTTCAGCAAGTGATCCATCTGCGTTTCGATAATCCATAAACCAATTTTTTCCAGTTGCATTTCTGGTGATCCTGATTAATCCATCAGCTCCTGGCCGACCTATGCTTCCAGAGCGAGAACAGAGAGTGGCAATGCGTTCCGGTGAGAGATCAAATTTATTTTGCTCATCAAATAGCAGCAAGAAGTCATTCTCGGTGCCATGGCCATAAGTTACGGTTTGCATTAACTCTGATCGTAGAGGTTTTGAGTCGGTTGAGGAGGATTCATGAGAGTTGTGCCGGCAACAGGCAACTCCTCAAAGGCGTTGCTTTTTTTGGCTGGCGCCTGCCTATGTTTTGGCACTTCAGGTACTGCTCAAGCCTTAGGTCCAGATAATTCCTCGCCTTTAGTTGTAGGTGCGGCCAGATTGCTCTTAGGAGCAATTGGGTTGTTTGCGCTAATCAAATTCCGCGAACCTAAAAACCTGCCCCGCAATTTGCTCTGGATCGGAGCATTGGCTGTGGCGCTATTTCAGGTCACCTTCTTTTCTGGAGTTCGTCTTACCGGTGTTGCTATGGGAACTGTTATTGCATTGGGAAGTGCACCTGCAATCACCGCGATCTTGAATTGGTTGATCTACAAAAAACTTCCCACTATGCGCTGGATTTTTGCAACTTGCGTTACCGCTACCGGAATCACGCTTTTGTTTTTGAGTAAAGGTGAAATCAAAATTGATTTAGCTGGCGTACTACTTTCACTTGGCGCAGGTGCTTCCTATGCTTCATATGCACTGGTCAGCAAAGAATTATTAAATCGAGGCGTAACCCCTAACGTTGTGATGTCCACTTTGTTTACTAGAGGTGCAGTTTTAACCGCTCCGCTTTTACTACTTTTGATGAACGACAGTTCATGGTTTTTCAAATTAGATTCTTTCGCGATGATTTTGTGGCTGTCATTTGTCTCACTCACGCTTGCTTACTTTTTATATATTCGTGGTCTTGCCCAAACTTCAACAAGTAATGCAGCGACAATTACCTTGATCGAACCAGTCACTGCCACATTTTTAGCAGCCGTAATTTTGAGAGAAGCGATCACTCTCGGACAATGGATTGGAATCGCCTTAGTTATTGCTGGACTCGCTCTTGTCGATCGGAAAAATTAAAGTAACACTAATATTTTTTCAAGTTGCGAAGAGGTGCTTTCAGGTGCGAGCCACTTAATTCGCGAATCTCTTGAAAACCAGGTCTCCTGCCTTCTCGCATATTGTCTTGTGGCACGTTTTGTTTCCTCTTTTGCAAGCTCAAGTGATGAGCCATCCGCGAGTGCATTAATAATCTGTTTGTACCCAAGAGCGGCTTGCGCAGTCTTTCCGCTTGTGATTCCAGTAGAAATCAATTGTTGAACTTCGGCAACAAATCCAAGTTCCCACATTTGATCTACCCGCTGGGAAATTCTTTGATCAAGAGTTGATCGATCCATTACTAATCCAAATTGCCTTACGCCTTGATAATGATCGACATCTTCTCGTGGAAGTTGAGCCGTGAATGGTGCTCCCGTAAGTTCAATAACTTCTAGTGCGCGGACCACTCTGCGAAGATTATTTGCCGGAATCTTTGCCGCAGCAATTGGATCAAGTAGTTGTAATCTCTTGTGCATCTCAATCGCGCCTAATTCGATTGCTTCCTTATCAATTCGATCCCGGACTTGGATATCGCGATCCGGAAAATTTAACTCATCGATTATTGCCTTAATGTAAAGTCCAGTTCCACCAACGATAATTACATTTTTACCAGCATTTTGTAACTCATCAATTTTTGCTCGTGCTAATTGTTGATATGAGGCAACATTTGCATCCTCAGTCACATCCAAAATATCTAATAAGTGATGTGGAATCTCTTCTCTTTCTACAATTGTTAATTTTGCAGTTCCAATATCCATGCCACGGTAAAGTTGCATGGAATCGGCATTGATAATTTCGGCAGATATTTCTTTAGCGAGTGCAATTGATAATCCGCTTTTACCTGAAGCAGTTGCGCCGCAAATTACAATAAGCGCCATATTTACTAATTACTTCTTTTGGGAATTGTGGGCATTCCCAACGAGATTCCACTCTTACGTTCTTCCGCGGCATCTCCTCCGCGAGTTTTCCGGATTGATAGTGGAAGGCCATCAGTAACTAGATGGTGTGGCGCAGCTTCTGTGACTACAGCGGTCAAAATATCTCCGGGGCGTGGACGTTCGGCTTCAACATAATTTGCATGCACTAAACGGAAATCACGAGAACGCCCGGTCACGCGACCGCTTTCGTCATCTTTGCGTCCGGGGTGATCAGCAACCATCACTTCAACCGTACTTCCAATAGCTTTCTTATTTACCGCAAATGAAATTTTTTCCAGCTCGCCATGCAATCTGGTGTATCGCTCCCCAACAATTGCGGGATCAACTTGATTCTCCATCGTTGCTGCTGGAGTACCCGGACGTTTTGAATATTTGTAAGTGAATGCCGCAGAGAATTTAACTTCTTTGGCTAGATCAATAGTCTCTTGGAAATACTCTTCACTCTCTCCTGGAAATCCCACGATAATGTCAGTTGTAATTGAGGCGTCCGGCATCGCACTTCTAACTCTGTCGATTATTCCAACGTAACGCTCAGCACGATACGACCGGCGCATTTTTTGTAAAATGTAATTTGATCCAGATTGCAAGGGCATGTGAAGGTGTGGCATCACATTTGATGTCTCTGCCATAGCTTCAATTACATCGTCAGTGAAATCTCTTGGATGCGGACTCATGAATCGCACGCGCTCTAAACCATCAATAGTTCCACATTTACGTAGCAATTTTGCAAATGCACCAGTGTCATCAAATCCCACACCATATGCATTTACATTTTGGCCCAGCAAAGTTATTTCAACAACTCCTTGATCTACCAGTGTTTGGATTTCACCTATTACATCCTCTGGTGCGCGATCTTTTTCTATTCCTCGAAGTGCAGGTACGATGCAAAAAGTGCAAGTGTTATTACAACCAACTGAAATTGATACCCAAGCTGAAAATGCAGAGTGACGTCGAGCTGGCAATGTAGATGGAAAATGTTCTAGTGATTCTAAAATTTCAACTTGGGCTTCTCGCTCAATTCGCGCGCGTTCTAGCAATCTAGGCAATGCACCAAAGTTGTGTGTTCCGAAAACCACATCCACCCAAGGTGCGCGTTTAATGATTTCGCCACGATCTTTTTGCGCTAAACAGCCACCCACTGCAATTTGAAAATTTGGATTTGTATCTTTGGTGTAGATGTAACGTGTGAGAGATCCGTAAAGTCGCTCATCGGCAGCTTCACGAACTGCACAAGTATTAAAAACTACTAAATCTGGATCGGCGCCCTCACTTACGGGCAAATACCCTGCCTGATCTAATAAGCCAGTAATTCGCTCAGAATCATGCGCGTTCATCTGGCAGCCATATGTCTCAACCAGATAGGTCGGCTTATCGGCCTTAATTAATGTTTCCATGATTGGCTAAGGGTAACGGCGTACCTCTTCCAGTACCGCCGCTGCCTGTGTAATGATCTATCCATGAGAATCCGCCCATTGGCTGCCACGTTGGCTTTATTGCTCTTAACACCACTCTTGCCGACACTCACTGCGACAGCGGCGGACCCTTGCGGTCGGGCTCCACTGAGAGCCTGTGCACCCGGAGAAACCCCATCTGATGGAGGTGTGGCTACCGGCGCCCCTATTTGTCCACCCGGAACTCCAGCAGGTCAACCTTGCGCTACTGCTCCAGTGGGAGGTAATCCAACAAAATCTGGGTTTACCTCTAAGTATCCGCTAGATCGATCTATAGCTCTTTTCCAAGCCGCTCAACCTCCACTTGGAACCTTTGATGATAAAAGTTATCCCTATTACGGCGTAACTTTCGATTCTTCTACGCGTAATCAATCAATTCCGTATATCAAAGTTGAAAACATTGGGAGTGATGGAAATCGCGATGAGATGTTGTGTACTTCGATGGATGATCCTGCTTGTTCGGCAGATAAAAATTGGCAAGCCATTTTCATTGAAGGTGGGATTGGGAATTGTGCTGCCAACCCAGACACGGCATGCGTCGAATCCTTTTCAGTAATAACAGCCGAGGGAAAAGAAGTTGTTGCAAAACCATTAATGAAATTTCCAAAAAATGCTAAAGAGTTCCCTGGAAAAGTAAATCCTGATGGAAGTGGATATGCAGCTGGTCTAGCTAGTTGGATCTGGAGAGCTGAGGGCGATGGCCCCGGAGACGAACACGATTATTTACTGACAGGTAATGTGCAATCTGCCGGGCAAAATCAAAATAAGAGTTGGAAAGATTTACATGTAATTGATTTCTTCTTTGAAGCTGTTCCTATTGTTCGCGAAAATTCAACTTTAGTTAAAGCACCAGAAAAAGTTATGCAAAAAAGAGTTGGAAAAAGTTTTTCTGAAATAATGACAAGCAATAATGAAGAGGCTTGCTATGCGAATGATGATGGAGTTTGTTTACACCGCCGGGATTTCCAGCCAAACACTAGATTAAAGATTGCTTTGCAAATGCCAAAATTTATTTCTGGTTGGCTTAATGGAAGATTGAATAAGCCGGCAGTTACTTGTAAAACTTTTTCGGCCACTTCGGATAGAGTCACAGTTGAGGCAGGACCAGAACAAAACATTTTTGCTGGAAAGTGGATGCAAAGAAGTGATATCAAGAGTTTTACTTTTAAAACTCCTGAAATTGAAAATAGATTTAAAGGTATGTTCCAAGGTTATTACAACAGAGATAATCCAAATTCACTGAGAGATTCAGGAGAAGAAGGAGCGCTGGATGCATATGATCTTTGGGCTCCGTACATGGGAGAAAATGCATTTGCCGTCAATAAAACTTGGACGCTAAGTAGCGCTCGAAGTAATAATCCGTCAAATTGTGTCCAGAAAGAAAGTGGCGGAATTCAAGGAGTTGTATCCACAAATGCGAGTGCCTATGACGCGACAGCCCCAAAATACAATAAAGAGAATGGCACTTTGGAATATAAAGTAGCCGCACCTCACTTTGCTCCCGATGGGAAGACCGAAAATATCGGAACATACGGCTTAGCTATGTCGATAACCTTGATGCAATGTCTGTATGGAATCACCAACGTTCCAACTTCAGCCTCAGTTTCAATTACGACAAGTGCTGGTGGAGAACGTGTTTCAACTGTGGCGCTTACTCAGATCGGCAAATGGGTTTTCTTGAGTGCCGAGAATTTCACCTTCTCATCCCCTACTCTGCGCATCAAATTAAACCAAACCTCTTCCGCTACGACGCAAAGCACCGGAACCGCTGAAGTTAAAAAAGATCCCCCTGCTCCTGAAGTTAAGAAGGAAGTTCCCGCCCCTGAAGTCAAAGAAGTTAAGGAAATCGCCGCAGCTAAACCGGCCGCTGCAACTGCGAAAAAAATCACTATTACCTGCGCTAAAGGTAAATTAATTAAGAAACTCTCGGGAACAAATCCTAAATGTCCAGCTGGATTTAAAAAGAAATAATTAACGATCTTTTCGAAGAGTTTGTAAATCTTCTTTGTGCGAAATATCAAGCAAGATGCCCATAGCCTCCTCCGCGGCATCTTCATCACCCTCGGTAATTGCATCAACC
>WLKK01000006.1 GCA_009701305.1 Actinomycetota bacterium
AGAATTTTTATAATTGGACGCGGCGAATCGATGGCTGCTGCCCGTACCGGTTCACTGATTATCAAGGAAGCAGCACGCGAAGGTTTGGAAAGTCTTACAACAGCACAGTTCAGACACGGTCCGCTAGAAATGGCTTCAGAAGATGTAGCAGTTCTCATTTTTGATGGCTATGACCATCTTCGATCTCTCAATTCATCGATGTACAAAGATTTGATTAAGCTAAAAGCAAATCCGATCTGGATCTCTGCAGAAGCCCATCCTTTACATCCGGGTATTTCAGCTCCTCCATTAACATCTCAACTCACCCGGCCAATTGGCGAAGTAATTGTCATGCAGATTCTGACTTTAGTATTGGCTAATCGTAAAGGCGATGAGCCCGGCAAGTTTCGTCAGATTAGCAAAATCACCACAATTTTATAATTTTACAATCTTATAATCCCATAATTCCTTCGTTCTGAAATTATTAGCATTCGCCACTATTCTTTGTTCCATGTCGCGGATCGCTAAAGATAAGAATGGGTTTCCTCCAAAAATCTGCATCCGCTGCAACCTTGAATTTGAGTGGCGAAAAAAATGGGCCAAGAACTGGAATGAAGTTAAATACTGCAGCGATAGATGCCGAGAAAATAAATGAAGCGGATTATCTATGTTCCCTTTGATCACCTACATCGCAAATTTGGTGCACTTAAAGATTCCGATCCAAAACATGACCTGATTGTCTTGGTCGAAAGCGCTCGCATGACTACCGGGAGAAATTGGCATAAAGAACGGCTATTCTTTCTAATTTCTAGTGCCCGTCACTTTGCAAAATCTCTTGAAGATGAAGGATTTACAGTTGAATATGTAAAAGCCGCAACGACAGTAGCTGGTCTGAAAATCGTTCAAAAGAATTACCCAAAACTTCCGATCACCTGTGCAGAGCCTTCATCTTTTCGACATTTTGAAGCACTCAAAGCTCATGGCGTTGTTTTTGTAGAGAATGATTTCTTTCTGACTCCTCGACCACTATTTCACTCATGGGCTAAAGATCAAAAAAGTTATTTAATGGAAAGTTTCTATCGGAAACAAAGAACACGTCTCAATATTTTGATGGATGGCAGCGAGCCTGTCGGCGGTTCATGGAACTTCGATAAAGAGAATCGTTTGCCACCACCAAAGAAATATGAAGGACCGAAATATCTCGAGCATCAGAGAGATGAGATTGATAATCAAGTAGCACTTGAGATTTCTCACGAACCCACAACTACTTGGGCCACCACCCGTAAAGGGGCACTCGCCCAATTAAAGAACTTTATTGATAATCACTTCGCTGAATTTGGCCCACTTGAAGATGCGATGACCACTGATAACTGGGCGCTTCATCATTCATTGCTGTCTCCCTATTTAAACAACGGACTACTCCATCCAAGTGAAGTAATAAGGGCAGCTGTGCAAGCATTTAACACGGGTTCGATACCAATCGAGTCTGCCGAAGGCTTTATTCGGCAAGTTATCGGATGGCGTGAATACGTAAACGGAATGTATTGGTTCCTTGGCCCTAATTACCGTGAAAACAATCAATTAAATGCCACCAGGAAATTACTTCCTTTATTTAGCGACCCAGATAAAACCGAGATGAATTGCATTAAACAAACCGTGACCGATATCAATGATCGGGCTTGGGTTCACCACATCCCGCGCCTGATGTTACTTTCCAATCTTGCTCTGATTACCGGCACAAATCCGCAAGAGTTTTTGGAGTGGATGCGTGAGGTCTTTATTGATGCCAGCGAATGGGTGATGGTTCCCAATGTGATTGGAATGGGTGTTCATGCTGATGGTGGCACCATGATGACAAAACCATATGCGGCAGGTGGTGCTTACATTTCACGAATGTCTAACTACTGCAAGCCCTGTGTTTATGATCCTAAATTGCGCGTAGGTGAAAAGGCCTGCCCATTCACAACTTTGTATTGGGATTTCTTGGATCGACATAAAGCAGCATTTGTTAAGAATCACCGAATGAGCCAACAGATCTTTGGGCTTAATCGCCTTTCAGACCTACCTCAATTAAAAGTACGCGCAACGGATGTTCTTGAAGGCTTAGAGGCGGGAACAATTTAACATTAACTCTTCATTCGCAGCCCTTGCGGATCTAATAGTGGTTCTTCTTGGACGGTGGCTGTTTTAATTATCCCGAACATTTCAATATCAACCTTGGTACCAATTTTCGTATTTTCAACAGGTAAATAGGCATAAGCAATTGCCTTATTTATGGTGTAACCCTGGCCGGCAGACTTAACTCGGCCGATAACTCTGTTATTTATGAGAATAGGTTCATTACCCATCGGAACATCCTTTATATTCTCTAACGTCAAGGCAGTTAACTTTCGTGTTAAGTTCTCATTTGCATTTAATAGAGCGGCTCTCCCAACGAAATTTTCTTTCTTCAAGGAGACAGCAAAACTTAATCCGGCCTCATAAGGATTGGTCTCGCTGTTAATTTCACCAGCCCAAGCGCGGTAACCCTTTTCCAGTCTTAAAGATTCAATTGCCCGATACCCGCATGGACGCAACCCAAACTCTTCGCCAGCGGCGATTAGTTCGGACCAAACTTGCAGAGCGTCCGCTCTCGATATGTACAACTCCCAACCGAGTTCACCTACATAGGTGATACGTGTAGCACGAACGTCGATGTCCGCAATTTTTAATATTTTAGAACTCATGAATGTAAATGCTTCATTTGAGAGATCTGTATCAGTTAATTTACTTAATATCTTCCTTGCATTTGGTCCCCAGATTCCAAAACAGGCCAAATCTTTGCTCAAATCTCTTATTTTGATCTCGTTGTATCCCAATTGTCTACACATCTTTTCAAGCCAGCCCATATCGTGATTTAGGAAAGCTGTTCCAGTTACGATAAAGAATTTATCATCTGCTACCTGAGTTACTGTGTAATCAGATTCTATTCCACCGCGCGAATTTAGAGCCTGAGTATAAATCGTCCGGCCAATACCCCGAACTACGTTATTTGCACAAATTGAGTTTAAGAACTGTGCAGATATCAAACCGCTAACTTCAATTTTGGCGAAACTTGATTCATCAAATAGACCAGCTGTATTTCGCGCTGCAAAATGCTCTAACGCAACTGCCGGATGCCAATTCTTTCCAACCCAACCATTTGGGCGATTACTTTCATCAAGATTGGATGCCGCCTGATCATGATAATAATTGACTCGTTCCCATGCAGCTTTCTCGCCAAATACTGCGTGATTCGCTTTATGCCAATTATAAATTGGAGATGTATTTTCACCTCTAGCACTTTCACGTTCCTCACCAGGATAATGAATGTCGTAGTAGGCCTCATAATTTTCCGTTACACGTTCAAGAGTGAATTTTGGTGATTCGTATGCCGAAGCAAAACGTTTGATATCCATATGCCATAAATCCATTGTTGGTTCGCCAGCAACAATCCACTCTGCTACAACTTTGCCAATACCGCCTGCCCCCGCGATTCCGTGAGCACAAAATCCAGCAGCGACATAGAAGCCACCCACTGATGTTTCACCTAAACAAAATTCATTATCTGGGGTAAACCCTTCTGGGCCATTAATGAAATTTTTAACGCCAATCTCCCCCATAATCGGTACGCGATTCGCAGCGTTAATTGCAATATCTTCAAAGCGATCCCAATCTGGATTAAGTAGCTTTGCATTGAAATCTGCAGGTATGGCGTCGAAAGAATCGTGACTTGTCTGCCAAGCTTTAGAATTACGTTCATATCCGCCCATTAACAGACCTTTAACTTCTTGTCGGAAATAAATTAAATTATCTGGATCTCGAAGTGATGGAAGCATCGGTGAATTATCTGGTAGAAAGTTCTCAGTTATTAAATATTGATGGCTCATTGGAATAATTGGGATTCGAACACCAAGCATTCGACCAATTTCTGCGGCAAACATGCCACCGCAGTTGACAACAATTTCACATTCAATCTCGCCCTTATCAGTCAAAATTGAATTAATCTGATTATTCTTAGCGCTTATCTGCAAAACTCGAGTGTTGGTAAAGATCTTAACTCCACCTCTTCGAGCTCCGCTTGCAAGCGCATGAGTTAATTGTGAGGGATCAACTTGACCGTCAGTTGCCATATAGCATCCGCCAATAATTCCTTCAGTGTTAATTAGTGGAAAAAGTTCTGCAATCTCTTTAACACCAATCTCCCTTAGGTCTAACCCAAAAGTTTTTGACCACCCAATTTGACGGCGGATCTCCTCCATGCGCTCTACCGTTGAAGCAATCTTTATGCTTCCGCATTCTCGCCAACTTGCGGGAGTTTCAGTCATCTCTAACTTTCTATAGAGATCAACAGAATGCATATTCATTTTTGTCAGAGTTGGATCGGCTCGCAATTGCCCGACTAGTCCTGCGGAATGAAAGGTTGATCCACTGGTCAAATCGGATCGATCTAAAAGAAGTACGTCGCGCTCTCCGAGTTGCGCAAGATGATAAGCAACTGAAGCGCCACCAACGCCACCGCCAATAATTACAATCTTTGCGCGCTGCGGAAGTACTTGTGCCGACACCCACCAACTGTATCCTTTCTCGATGAGCAGTTCCACTAGTGACTTCGATGAAATTCTTAATTTAGTACCGAGGTTGCAAACGCGGATTTCCGTGACTGAATTATCGGGTGGGCTGACAAATAGAAATCTCAAGATTACAACTCCTGCTGGGAATTATGTTGCTCGGATCTCCAGCAGTAAATCCGCACTCCTATCAATTGACCGACAATCTGAATACGAAAATTCCAAGATTGCGGCTAGTGCTGGCATCGGTGCAGAAGTTTACGATTTCCTGCCAGAGTTTGGATTATTAGTTATTGGGTACATCGATGGAAAGACTTTTGGCGCTGATGATGTCGGAAAGAATTTGAAATCAATTGCTGAAAGTTGTAAAACACTACATTCTGCGGCGCCTTTTGTAAGTGATTTCGATATGTTTGTAATACAACAGAGGTATCAAAATTTAGTGAAAAGTAGTGGATTTAGATTTCCCAAGAATTATCACAATTACGCTGATCATATTATTCAAATGAAGCGCGCTTTTGCGGTGCTAGATGAGAGCAAAGTCCCATGTAACAATGATTTACTGCCAGCAAATTTTATTAATGATGGCGAGCGAATTCGACTGATTGATTATGAGTATTCTGGAAATAATGATGCCTGTTTTGAGTTAGGCAATATTTGGAGTGAAGCAAAATTGCCAAGGCAGGCTCTAGATGATTTAGTGAGTGCTTACTACGGGGGAATCAGGCCAGAAAAAATTGCTAGGGCGTGGCTGTTTGCACTCCTAGCTAAATATGGGTGGACTCTTTGGGCCTCGATTCAAAGTTCGATTTCTGACTTAGATTTTGATTTCTGGAGTTGGGGCGCAGAGAAGTATGAAGATGCTCAAAAGAGCTTTACAAGTAGAGAATTTGAAAAGGCGCTCTTTGAAGTTACTAGAAAATCTTAATTATCAAGTGGGGTTACGTAAGCTCCAGAGATACCACCATCTACTAAGAAGTTTGATGCGGTAATAAAGCTTGAGTCATCAGAGGCTAAAAAGGCAACAGCACCTGCAATCTCAGATGCATCAGCAAAACGTCCCATTGGTATATGAACTAGTCGACGTGCTGCGCGCTCTTTATCCTTCGCAAATAACTCTTGTAGCAATGGTGTGTTAACTGGACCTGGCGACAACGCATTAACTCGGATTCCCTCTCGTGCAAACTGCACACCTAACTCACGGCTCATTGCTAACACGCCACCTTTAGATGCGGTGTATGCAATCTGGCTAGTTGCAGCTCCCATAGTCGCCACAAAGGATGCGGTATTAATAATTGATCCCTTTTTCGCCTTTTGCATATATGGAAGTACCGCTTTACAACATAAAAATACGCTTGTTGTGTTTACCCTCAGCACTCGCTCCCAAGCATCTAATCCTGTAGTTAAAATTGAATCATCATCAGGGGGTGAAATACCCGCGTTATTAAAAGCAATATCAATCCGGTTATATGTATCAAAGGCGACCTTATAAAGATTAGCAACCTGTGCTTCATTGCTTACATCACACTTAACAAATAACCCACCAACTTCTATTGCAACCTTATTGCCGCTCTCCTCATTGGTATCGGCAACAACCACCTTGGCACCTTCGGCAGCTAAGCGAACTGCTGTGGCATAACCAATTCCGCTACCAGCGCCAGTGATTACTGCAACTCTGCCCTCAAGTCTTTTACTCATTTGCCTATCCCCTTATTTGTTGGTTAGTTATCGGTAGCAATAAAAAGATTTTTAACTTCAGTAAATGAATCTAGCGCATCAGGTCCGAGCTCACGGCCGAGTCCTGATTGCTTATATCCCCCAAACGGGGTCCAGTAACGCACTGATGAGTTTGAGTTCACAGATAGATTTCCACTCTCAACCGCTCTTGCTACTCTGATCGCTTTGCCAGAGTTATTGGTCCAGATCGAACCAGATAAACCAAACTCTGTATCATTAGCTTTTGCGATTGCATCTGCCTCATCATCAAAGGTCATAACTGAAACTACTGGCCCAAAGATCTCTTCATTCCAAGATTTACTCATTGTGTCTTTTGGTAATAAAACAGTTGGTGCCATCCAAAAACCTTTTCCTGTTGGTGCTGATCCAGTAAATGCAACTGGCTCAGTTAAATATGCCTGCACAGCCTCGAGCTGCTTCTTGCTAATAAGTGGTCCCATCTCAGCGGTGGCAAGGGATGGCTCTTCAACTCTAAATTTCTTAACCGCGCTTTCAAAGGCAGCCATAAATTTGTCAAAGGCGCTTTTTTCAACCAGGATCCGAGATCTTGCGCAGCAATCCTGTCCGGCGTTATCAAATACTGCTCCCGGGGCTGCTGCTGCTGCTCTTTCAATATCACTATCTGCAAAAATAATGTTGGCACTCTTGCCGCCTAGTTCAAGTGTTACTCGCTTAATCTGATCAGCACAACCTGCCATGATCTGTTTACCAACTGTCGTTGATCCGGTAAAGACAATTTTGCGCACTAATGGATGAGTGACAAATCTATTTCCAACAATTGATCCCTTACCAACTACTACATTAAATACACCTTCTGGGATTCCCGCTTTTAATGCTAACTCACCAAGTTTGATTGCAGTAAGGGGTGTGTACTCGGCAGGTTTTAATACAACTGTATTTCCAGCAGCAAGTGCTGGTGCAAAGCCCCAACCGGCAATTGGCATTGGAAAGTTCCACGGAACAATAACTCCAACCACCCCAAGCGGTTCTTTAAAAGTTATATCAATGCCATTTGCAACTGGGATCTGCTTACCAAATAACCGCTCAGGGGCGGCAGAGTAGTAATTTAAAAGATTGGCAACATTATCTGCCTCCCAAAGGGCATTTCCAATGGTGTGGCCTGAGTTTATTACCTCAAGTTTTGCAAGCTCTTCTCTATGATCTGCCACCACTTGGGCAAATGCGCGTAGCAGCTTTGCACGATCACCTGGTGCTACTTTTTTCCAAGAATCAAAGGCTTTATTTGCTTTTTCAATTATTTTATCTGTGGCAGCAAGATCAGCAAGATCAACGTTTTTAACAGATTGTTCATTGGCAGGGTTAATTACCTCATATGTTGATGACATTTTTTATTAAAACCTTTCAAAGTTTCTAATTAACTCCCAGTCGGTCACAGTTTTACTATATGCATCAAGTTCAACCTGGGCCATATTGGCATAGTGTGCTTGAACCTCTGCGCCAAATACCTCTTTCACCCAAGCAGAGTCCGCCCACAATATCTGGGCTTCAAGTATTGTCGCTGGAACTCTTGGTGAATCAGAGTCATAAGCGTTACCAGTAAAAGCATTTTCTAACTTTAAGTTGTTCTTAACTCCATCTAAACCTGCAGCAATAATGCCAGCAACTGCTAGGTATGGGTTTACATCCCCGCCTGGCACTCTATTTTCTAATCTTAAGGATTGACCATGTCCGACCAAACGCAGTGCGCAGGTGCGGTTATCTCTTCCCCATCTAATTGCAGTAGGTGCAAAAGAGCCTGGCACATAACGTTTATATGAGTTGATATTTGGGGCAAAAAGAAGTGACAGCTCACGAAGATGTTTTATTTGACCAGCAATAAAGCTCTTTCCAACCTCAGATAAGCCATGCGCTTTATCCTTATCATCTGCCATTACCATCTCATCTTTTAATCCTCTAAAGGATAGGTGGATGTGGGATGAGTTACCCTCTTTTAAGTTTGGCTTTGCCATAAAGGTCAATGCATATCCAGTTGCTGCTGCAATCTCTTTTGCACCATTTTTATAAATCACATGGTTATCACAAGATGTCAAAGCGTCAGAGTATTTAAATGCAATCTCATGTTGGCCAAAGTTGCACTCACCCTTAACTGACTCAACATTCATGCCAGCATCAGTCATACCTAATCTAATTGCCCGTAGTAATGGTTCAACTCTAGATCCACCCAGTATTGAGTAATCTACGTTGTATTGATTAGATGGGGTTAGATCCTTATAACCCTTATTAAATGCTTGCTCATAGGTGTTGTTATAAACAATAAACTCTAATTCAGTACCGACCATCGCCTTCATGCCTGCATCAGCTAAAACTTTAATTTGCTTCTTGAGTATCTGGCGCGGACTGGCTACAACATCTGAATGATCTAGCCACTGCACATCAGCAAGTATTAATGCTGCCCCATCTTGCCAAGGGATGTATCGCAATGTGTTTGTATCTGGCATCATCGCCATATCTGGGTAGCCGCGCTCCCAAGAGCTCATTGCATAACCTGGCACAGTATTCATCTCAACATCAACAGCTAATAGGTAATTACAACCTTCTGTGCCGTGTTTTAAGACATCTGATAAAAAGAAGTTAGCATCAACTCGCTTGCCAACCAGGCGCCCCTGCATGTCGGTCATCGCAATGACCACAGTATCTATTTTCTTATCTGCCACATCTTTGCGCAGCTGCTCAACAGTTAGGGGAAACATGTGGGCAAGTATTCCACCAAATCAAGTAATTAAAAACCCGCCTAAATTTGATAACAAAGGGGTAATAAACAAAAAAGGCCCGCGTTATGCGGGCCCTTCTCGCTGTGAACTTCTTCGTTAGATAGTCCGCTTAGGACCGGTGAACCACTTTTTTGCAGATAGTTGCCACCAGATACCAAGGATTAACAATGCGCCACCTGTAACAATTGGTGCGTAGTTAACTGAGGTCCAAGTGAAATCCTTATTACCAGGAGTTCCAGTTGGCGTGAAAGGCAGAATGAAGTAAACCGAGATAATTACAATCTCAGCTACTGCAACTGTGCACATCCACTTGTACTTAGCTCCAAGGGTCCACTCACCAGCTTTAAATGATGAGCCAGCTTTTAGACGTAAGTAAATTGGAATCAAAAACGCAAGGTATAGAGAGATAACACAAACTGATACCACTGCATAAAACGCAGTTGGTACACCAGTTGGGCTCTTCCACAACGCAGGAAGTGTTAATACCACTCCAGCGACTGCAGATGCCATCACAGCATTTACAGGTACGCCATGGCTATTAACTTTCTTCCAACGATTTCCGCCAGGAACTGCGCCATCACGGCTGAATGCATACATCATGCGTGAGCATGATGTTAAACAAGCAGTAACACAGAAGATCTGGCCCGCAGTAGTAATAATCATTACCAACTTAAATGCTATTCCTCCACCTAAAGCTGAGAACAACAAAGCGATGATCTGGCCACCACCATATGGGTTTACCGCTGGATCAAATGAGTTGATGTAATCAGTATTTGAGGCTGCATATAAAAATGCCATCAGCAGGATATATCCACCAATTGCAGAGTATGCAATTGATTTCCAAATTCCCTTAGCTGATGAAATGTGAGCATCCTTGGTCTCTTCAGAAAGGTGAGCAGATGCATCAAAGCCGGTGATTGTGTACTGGGTCAGTAAGAAACCAAGTGGTAACACAAAGTACCAATATGCATGATCGCCAAAGCCTGAGTTATTGATGTGTGTAGTAAACATCCAGGAAACACTCTGATGCTTATCTGGCACAATTACCAAAATTGCAATAATCACTACGGTGCCAAATACGTGCCACCACACTGAGATGTTATTAAACATTGAAAGCAAGGGACCTGAGTAGATATTTATCAAAGTTACTAAAGCAATAACTATCAAAAAGAGTACGAACTGTTGCTTTATGAAATCTCCACCCATAAAGCTGGTGGCATAACTTGGTGAGTAAAGACCAAGCAGATTGTTAATAAAGCCAGTCACACCGTATCCAACCGATGCGGTAACAGAGACAAGACCAATTAAGTTAAGCCAGCCGGTGAAGAAACCAGCTCTAGGTCCACCTAACTTTGCCGCCCACCAGTAAATACCACCGCTGGTTGGATAGGCAGAGGCGAGCTCTGACATACAAAAACCAATAATTAAAATAAATAGTGAGATCAGTGGCCAACCAAGGGATATTGCAACTGGACCACCATTGTTCCAAGCCTGAGCAAAGGTTGTGAAACATCCGGCGAGGATAGAGATAATTGAGAAAGAGATCGCAAAGTTAGAGAAGGAGCTCCAACTTCTATTCAGTTCTTGCTTATAGCCAAGATCAGCTAAGCGTTTCTCATCTGAGTTCATACTCATATGTTCATGCCCTTCTTTTGATGTTGCTGGTGGGGAGACCAGGTAATGCCTTAGATCACATCCGCTAGTTTGCGCCTGAAGCAGGCAGAAAGGAATAACCCTGACCCGCTTTTTAGGTGAATTTTTTGAACAAATCCCCCAAATCACGCATGAAGCAGAAAAATAATTAGACTTACATCCATGTGCCGCCTCCTGGGTTACATCTCCCCTACAGCTACCACCTTTAATGATGTGGTCGGCTCTAACTTCAATGAGTTTGTAAACCTTGCAAATGACCACGGTGATGGTTGGGGTATTTCCACAACCCAAAACCAGAAAGCTTCTCTCTACAAAGAGCCATTTGCTGCAACTAAGAGTTCACGCTTTGAAGATGAGATCGCCAAACATAAATCAAATGCCGCCCTCCTTCACCTGCGCTGGGCAACAGAAGGCATGCCAGTTAACGAAGTCAACACCCACCCCTTTACCTACCAAGATACAACCTTCATACATAACGGCTCAATCTCACCTTTTGATTGCCTTGATCGACTAATAGATAAGAAGTATTTAGAACTTGCAAAAGGAACCACAGACTCTGAGCGTTACTTTCTCTATCTTTTAACCCAAATAGAAAAACATGGATTTGTTGAAGGAGTTAAAGAAGGCCTTTCCTACATCAAAAACAACTGCACATTCTCATCCATCAATATGCTGATTATTAACGACACCACTTTTATGGCAGCTTGCATCTATTACCAAGATAAAATCCCAGAACGGTTTAAAAACGATGCTGATTACTACCACCTTAAATACACCAACCAAAATGGCCAGATTGTGGTGGCATCTTCTGGGTGGAATCAAGATGGGTGGCAAGAGATCGGAAATGGGAGTGTGCTGATAGTGGATAGAGTGGGGCAGAAAGAAAAATTAGAAAAGATTTAGTAACCGTTAACTCTTAACTACCAAGGAATTACCTTCATCTCTTCCCAAAGTACTCCGGTTAACCGCTCTTGATCAGTTGAACCATTCAGGTCAAAATTTCGCGTAGCCAACCAGATTGCAGTGCGGGCACCTTCTTCAGCAGATAGCAGAGCTGCTGGCCCACCCATGTCGGTCTGTGAATGATTGGGACATATGGCATCAACTAAAACTCCCCTACTACCTAATCCGGTTTCATGCGCCAAGTTGCGGACTAATGCATTTACCCCCGCTTTACTGATTCGGTAAGGAGCCAATCCGCCAGCATTGCCTGGCCCGGACATTCGACCTAAGCAAGCAGAGAAAATAATGACTCTTCCATTTCGTGCTTCAGCCATTGGGGCTGCCAATGTATTCACTGCACAAAAAACTGAATCCAGATTAATTGCCATCACTCGACGCCACTCTTCATTATCTGTTTTTAAGGTCTTCGACATCTTTGCGCTCATTACTCCATGCGCCAAAACTAAAATTTCTGGTGTGCCGAAACTTGCCAATATCTCTTCAAAGGTTTTCTTAGCTGCATCTATATCTACTAAATCCACTGCTCTATATTCACAATCTAATTGCGCTGCGACTTCGGCCAATCGATCTTTATCTTTGGCGACTAATACGATCTGATTTCCTTGGGCTCGTAATGCTTTGGCAGTTTCAAAGCCAAGTCCGCGCGATCCCCCAGTGATAATTATTAGTGACATGGTCCAATTGTGCCAAAGTATTCAGAAAAGTGCAGAAGTTCTTACTTTTTCTTGAATCCAGCAGGACATTTTGGATTTGTGCCACTTATTTTTCGGATAATCTTTCCTTTTGCACAGCTAATCGATTTAATAACAATTTTCTTTACCTCAACTGGCGCAGCAGTTGTCGTATTTGTTGCTGCAGCTTCTTGCTTAGGTAATACTTTTTCAGGTACCACTGGACTCTCTTCTTTTACTGCAACCAAAGGTTTATCCTGTACCAATTTGACTTTAATAGTTGGCGCGGAAAAAGTGAAGTTTTTAGCACTCAGATAGAGCCATTGACGAGCTGCATCCTCCCGCAATGATTCGGTCGCAATATTTTGCGTAGAACCATCTGTGGAAACAACTGAAATTTTTGCACTAATCGGCGCGTTCGAGAACCCATATAAACAACGGGCAAAATCACTGCGTAGCACTAGATCGTACGAACCCTTGAATAAGGTCACACCATCCGCTAAGTGGTGCGCCCCTGCTACTTTATAAGTTAATTCGCCATTCACAAATGCAGGTGGATTCGGATAATAAGTAGGTGCATTCGTGGTAACTAAACCTTGAAGTTTAGTTTTATCATCGAAACATTTACTGCCAGATGCAGATCCAGTTCCTGTTTGCGTGCCAAATCGCCAGATCGAACTCACGAGTGGGCCCGACTTAACCAGATCTTCGAAAGCCTCAAAATCACCCATCGCCCATTCCGGGGATGGACCAGTATCTACAGTGTCCTTACTCGTGAAATCATCTGCGGCTAACTGTCGCCTGCGATCTTTCCAATACTCTACGATTTTCGGATACCTACTTAAATCACTTTTGGCTACGTAGGCATAAATTTTAGGAACATCAATCGGATCGGCTTCAACTCTAAGTAAATTTGTCGAAGGTGAGAGTGGAGTTAAATCTAGGTTCACATTTTTAATTCGTCCAAAAAGAAAGCCGGTTAGCAAATTATCGATTCGCACCGTAAGGGCTGCGCGCGCTATGGGAGAAAAATCAACTTTCTGGGCACACTTTTGACCTTCGTTCCATAGGCAATTTGAGTTTGCTCCGGTATTCGAAACTAGATTAATCGGATACACCCTGGCCCTGAATCCTCGATTAAAAGCACAAGGAGCAGTTACGAACTGAGTGCAACCTTTATTCTGATAGTTCTGAAAAGTTGTGCTAACAACGACTGCATATGTATCCGACCCAGATGAGTTAGGCGATTCCTTAGCGTTCCATACACTTGGTGTTCCACCAGCCGGTGAATTTCGAACTTTGCTCGCTGGAAACTTCTGTCCTGATAATTCATAACCGTATGTTGCCTTTTTCAATACGCCTTTTGTATCTGAAACCTCTAAAGATTCAACGCACATTTCAGTCACGGAAGCCGAACATGGCGGCAGGATCAGTTGTGCAAAGATGGAATCTGAACTGGAGCATGCAACATCGTCGACAGAAGTGCATGAAACCGTGCGTGTGTAGAGGCCACTAGTGGCGCCTTCAGCGTAAGAAAAACCCGTCACGTATGAGTTAGTTTCTATCAAGCTGTCATCACTCGCTGAAAATCCTATTGAAGGAACTGTCGGCCACGTGCTTGGTACTCCCGAGGTTGAAGAATGAGCGGGAATACTTCCACCAATAGCAGATCCAATAATGCTAAATGAGAGCAGAAGTGCATAAATAACTTTCATGCTATTTTTCATTTGGCTCCCCGTACAACTCCAGCGTTAATAGGTCTAAGTCTAGAACTCAATCTCAGCAATAAGCAGGTGCAACCCTCCAACAGCATCTCCGAATCGGTGTAGTCGCAAAGAGTTAGTAAGTTCAGGTTGAAGTCATCTCTTTCTGTATCCAGCCGGACATTTTGGATTTGCGCCAGAGAACTTCTTGGTCGCTTTCCCTTTAGTGCAGGTAATTATTATTACTTTTTTAACAACTGCAGCACTTGGTGCTTTCGCTACTTCGGATTTCGCTACTTCAGATTTTGCTACTTCGGCTTTAGCTGTTTCGGCTTTAACGCTTTCCAGCGGTTTATCCTGCATTAATTTAACTTTTATAGTTGGGGATGAAAAAGTGAAATTTTCTGCTTGTAATTTAATAAATCCAGTTGTTGCATTCTCGCTAACTAACACAGTTGCAACTTGAGTAGAATTATCTGCTGAAACCACTTCTACAGTTGCAGCTATCGGGGCGTTTGAAAAGCCGTAATAGCACCGCGCCGTGTCGGCGCGCACAATGTAGGTATAACTGCCTTTGAACAAAGTTCCATCATTATTTAGATGAATTCCGGCAACTCTGTAATTTAGTGTTCCATCCTTAAATTCAGGCGGTCCTCTATCAAAAATTGGCGCATTTGTTACCACAAGCCCAAGCAATTTGGTTTGATCATTAGAACAACCCGTAAACCCGTTATTAGCAATCGCACTAATATTCCAAAATATAGAATTTGTCTCGCGCGAGAAAGACAACCCATATACATTTTCAGCTTTTGGTGAGAATGGCTTCAGATAGCTTTCAAATGCCGAAAACAAATCAAAATCGCCCGCATAGGGCGGCGCATCTATTCTGGTTATCGTTTGAGCCGCTAAGAAATCTGGATAAGTTTTAGACGGTGCCCCTAATCCGTTGTCGTTAGACGACCCTGAGCCTGGACCAGTACCCCAAGGCCATGCTCTTCCAATAGTATAAAAATCAGTTAAAAACTTTTCTAACTTAGGGTCTTTAGCGATATCCGATTTTGCTACAGAAGCTTTTAGCTCAGGAACCAGAGTGACGTCACCTTCAATACGAATTTGGTTGTAGACATAATCTATTGGTGACACTGAAAAGTCTGCATTTTGCATTCGTCCGAAAATCCAGCCAGTTAAATAGTTATCCATTCGAAGTGTGAGTGAAATTCTTTCCGAACCAGTGAAATTCATTGAATCTACACATTTTCCTTGCAACGCAAATTCGCGACAATTTGTTCCAGGTTTAATAGATACTGGGAAAACGGAGCCTTTAAAATCACTTGGAGTTACCGGACATGTAATTTTTGCTGTGTTTCTATCGCAGACAGATATCAATCTTAAGAGGACATGTGCAGCATAAAATTTTTCCGAACCATCAGGATTTAATTCACTACTTTTCCAAACAGATAAACCTCCGCCCGCTGGCATCTGCCTAGTTCCCACCTTGTATGAAGCTATTTTTTGACCTGTACTTTCGCCATACAAAGTCAACTTTTCCATAACACTATTTGAGTTTTTTGCTTCTACGTTTTCCACACAGGCCCTGTCCAATTCAGTTACACAAGGACGTAAAATCAAATCTGCATAAAGTGAGTCGTACTCAGCGCACTTTGGATCTTCCAACCCCGTACACCAATTTTGTTTATTCGTTGATCCCATTCTGGTGTTGGCATAGATCGTAGATTCCTTCCAAAGTCCAAAACTATTAGCTTTAAACTCTGAAGCTACTATTGCATCAGCTGCTTGAGCCGGAAGAACCTCGCTGATTGTAGAAGCTAAAACACTGAAGGAGAGCAGAAGTGCATAAATTATTTTCATGGTATTTCTCATTTTGCTCCCCTAATAACTCCAGTGCTAATGGGCGTAAGGCTAGAACTTAACCTCACCTATAGGCAGGCACAACCCCTGCAATAGCATCCCCGACTCGGTGAACCCGCATTGCATTGGTTGAACCAGGTATTCCAGGCGGACTTCCAGCCACAATCAATATGAAATCACCAATATTTGCTCTCTTGCTCTCAATTAATTTGCTATCAATCTGCTTAACCATTTCATCAGTATGGCTCGCGGGTGGAATCACAATTGATTCAACTCCCCAACTAAGTGCCAGAACTCGAGAAGTTCTAACATCTGGAGTTAGCGCCAACATAGGAATTGGAGAGCGAAGGCGCGACATTCTTCTCGCGGAATCCCCACTTTGAGTGAATGCAACTAGAAATTTTGCTCCGACAACTTCACCAACTTCTGCAGCCGCTTTTGTAATTGCACCGGCGGTTGTATGTGGATTATGACGGAGTGGTGCAACGGTGTCCAAGGCTTCTTCTTCGGTTTTAGCAATAATTCTGGCCATCATCTCAATGGTTTCAATTGGAAATTTTCCAACACTTGTTTCCCCTGAAAGCATTAAAGCATCTGCTCCATCTAGTACCGCATTAGCGCAATCATTTACTTCAGCACGTGTTGGACGAGAATTTGTCATCATCGAATCAAGCATTTGAGTAGCAACAATTACTGGTTTTGCATTTTCACGGGCAAGAGTAATGCAACGTTTCTGAACCAATGGAACTTCCTCCATCGGAAGTTCTACTCCCAAATCACCACGCGCCACCATGATTGCATCAAATGCTGCAACTATCTCTTCTAAATTTGCAACTGCTTGTGGTTTTTCAATTTTTGCAATTACCGGTATCCGAACTCCAGCACTATCCATGATTTGATGCACGCGTTTAATATCTGCCGCATCGCGAACAAATGAGAGCGCTATAAAATCTGCACCCATCCCGATCGCCCATTTCAAATCTTCTTCATCTTTTTCAGAAAGCGCCGGCACGGATACTGCAGCTCCTGGCAAATTTAAGCCTTTATTGTTACTTACGGTTCCGCCTTCTAAGACAATAGTTTCAATTCTTGGAGCCTTTACAGAAGTAACTTCTAAAGCTACTCGTCCATCATCAATTAATATCCGATCGCCAATTTTGCAATCCCCTGGTAACCCCAAATATGTTGTAGAGGAGATATTTTCATCGCCTTCAATTACCTCAGTTGTGATTGTGAACTTTGCACCTTTGATAATTTCATGAGAACCATTTTTGAATTTACCTAATCTGATCTTTGGTCCTTGCAGATCCACAACAATTGCAACCGAAAGATCGGCTTTTGCTGCGGCTTGGCGCACCATTTCAAAGGTTTTTTCATGACCTTCCCGCGCCCCATGCGAAAGATTCAATCGCGCCATATTCATACCTGCAGCGATCATCCGATCGATCATTACGGCGTCTTCAGTGGCCGGACCTAAAGTACAAACTATTTTGGCTCGACGCATGAGGCAATTCTACTTGTTTACTACTGCCTCATTCTTTAAAAGAGTTAAATCCAGTTAAACAGTTAAAGATCGATCTGTAGGCTCGATTGGAGCAGGCAATTGAGTGCGTCCCATTAAGGAGCGATCAACTGCTGCGGCTGCTGCACGTCCTTCAGCAATCGCCCAAACTATGAGTGATTGCCCACGTCCAGCGTCACCGCAAACGAAAACACCTTCAGAAGTGCTTTCAAAATTCTCATTACGGGCAATATTGCCACGGTTATCTAATTCAACCTCTAATTGAGTTACTAAAGGAGATTTTTCTACTCCAGTGAATCCCATTGCTAGGAGAACTAAATCAGCTGGAATCTCTTTTTCAGATCCTGCAACTTTTTCAAATTTTCCGTTTTTGAACTCTGTTTCGACCAGACGTAATGCTTTTACATTTCCATTATCATCACCAAGGAAAGATTCAGTTGAAACTGCAAATAAGCGCTCACCTGATTCTTCATGTGCACTTGATACTCGATAAATCATTGGGTAAGTAGGCCAAGGTTGTGTAGATGGTCTCTCCCCTGTTGGTCTAGGCATGATCTCAAGTTGGGTAATACTGGCTGCACCTTGGCGAATTGCAGTGCCCAGACAATCTGCACCGGTATCTCCGCCGCCCAAAATTACAACATGTTTTCCACTTGCATTTATTGGAGGTGGTCCACTTAATTCAGCGAGCCCCTGTTTGTTGCCCCAAGGTAGGTATTCCATGGCTTGATGAATTCCATTTAACTCACGTCCTGGTACTGGAAGGTCCCGCCAATTAGTTGCACCAATAGCAAGAACTACCGCGTCATATTTAGTGCGTAGATCTGATCCAGTTATCTCAACACCAACATCAACGCCAGGTCTAAATCTGGTTCCTTCAGCTTTCATCTGATCCAGACGCCGATCCACAATACTTTTCTCCATCTTAAACTCAGGGATTCCATAACGAAGTAATCCGCCGATCTTCTCAGCCCGCTCATAAACTGCGACTGTATGGCCAGCGCGAGTTAGTTGCTGCGCGGCTGCCAATCCTGCAGGACCTGATCCAACAACTGCAACCGTTTTACCGGTTAGGCGATCTGGAATCAGCGGTTTAACTGATCCACTACCGAATGCTTCCTCAATCGTTCTTAGTTCTACCTGCTTAATCGTTACTGCATCCGAATTGATTGCTACTACGCAAGCAGTTTCGCAAGGTGCCGGACATAGCCTGCCGGTAAATTCTGGAAAATTATTAGTTGCATGCAATCGTTCAATTGCTTCTTCTTTTTCTCCACGCCAAATCAAATCATTCCACTCTGGAATTAGATTTCCGAGCGGGCAACCTTGGTGACAAAACGGAATACCGCAATCCATGCAACGGCCAGCCTGTTTTTGCAAATCTTCAAAAGGCTGCTCTTCGTAAACCTCTTTCCAATCCCGAATCCGAACATCAACTGGACGCCTAGTTGGTGTTTCCCGCTCGGTTTTCATAAAACCAGTTGGATTAGCCATGAGTTGCCTCCATTACATAAGTTTCGCGTGGCAATCCTTCAGCTTCCGCACGATCCATGGCAGCAAGCACGCGAGCGTAATCTCTTGGCATCACCATAGAGATGCGATCACTTCCAGATTTCCAATCATCCAATAACTCTTTGGCAACTAATGAGCCAGTTTCGACAAAGTGGTTTGAAATAATTTTATGCACTAATTCTTTTTGTGCCTCAGGCATCACAAGCACATCCACCATCTCACCATTAACTAGTGCTGGATTTAAATCAAGAATAAATATTCTTCCACCGGACATACCTGCTGCAATATTTCGACCAGTTTTTCCTAGAATTACAACAGATCCACCAGTCATGTACTCACATGCATGATCTCCAACGCCTTCAACAACAGCAGTAGCACCTGAGTTGCGAACACAGAATCGCTCACCAACAACTCCGCTAATGAAAATTTCGCCGAACGTTGCTCCGTATCCAATTACGTTACCTGCTATTACATTCTCATTTGCTGCAAAAGTTGCTTTCTCATCTGGACGAACAACAATTTTGCCGCCAGATAAACCTTTACCTACATAATCATTTGCGTCACCATATAGGCGGATTGATAATCCTTTTGGAATAAATGCTCCAAGTGATTGTCCAGCAGAACCATGAAGTGAGATATCGATGGTTCCCTCTGGTAATCCAGCGCCACCAAAACGTCGCGTGATTTCAGAGCCCAGCATCGTTCCAACTGTGCGGTTAACATTTCTAACCGCCATCTCGATCCGAACTGGTGTCGCGTCTTCGAGAGCCGGTGCTGCTAATTTAATTAACTCTTTATCCAGCGCTTTGTCCAAGCCGTGATCCTGAGTGATGGAACTTAATCTTGGACCTGCTGGCACATCAGCAAGTAGTGGTGAAAGGTCTAATCCACTGGCTTTCCAATGATCAACAGCAGCTTTGGTTTCAAGCGCTTCAACTTGGCCAATCGCCTCTTTGAGCGTTCTAAAACCTAAGGATGCCAATATTTCGCGAACTTCTTCGGCAATGTATTCAAAGAATGTTTCCACAAACTCTGGCTTACCATTGAATTTTTCACGCAATTTTGGATTTTGGGTTGCAACTCCGACTGGGCAAGTATCAAGGTGACATACGCGCATCATTACGCACCCTGAAACTACTAATGGAGCAGTCGCAAAGCCATACTCTTCAGCACCTAGCAATGCCGCAATAACAACATCGCGCCCAGTTTTAAGTTGTCCATCTGCCTGAACCACAATCCGATCACGCAAACCATTTAACATCAAAGTTTGTTGAGTTTCGGCAAGTCCTAACTCCCATGGTGCTCCTGCATGTTTCAAAGATGTAAGCGGAGATGCTCCAGTTCCACCATCATGGCCAGAGATTAAGACAACGTCAGCATGAGCTTTACTAACTCCAGCAGCAACGGTACCTACTCCAACTTCAGCAACTAATTTCACGTGAATGCGTGCCTTATCATTTGCATTTTTTAAGTCGTGAATTAATTGAGCTAAATCTTCAATTGAATAAATGTCATGGTGAGGAGGAGGCGAAATCAGTCCAACTCCAGGAGTTGAATATCTGGTTTTTGCAATCCACGGATAAACTTTTTGACCAGGCAACTGTCCGCCCTCGCCTGGCTTAGCTCCTTGCGCCATCTTGATCTGAATATCATCAGCGTTAACAAGGTATTCACTTGTCACACCAAAACGACCGCTGGCGACCTGCTTAATTGCAGATCTCTTTGAATCACCATTTGCAATTTTAAGATAGCGATCTGGGTCTTCTCCACCTTCACCAGTATTGGACTTTCCACCCAATCTATTCATCGCAATTGCTAATGTCTCGTGGGCTTCTTGGGAGATCGAACCATAAGACATCGCACCGGTTGAGAATCTCTTAACAATCTCTGAAATTGGCTCCACTTCATTGATTGAAATAGCAGTTTTGTTTGAACTCTTAAATGTAAATAGTCCGCGCAGAGTCATTAAATCTTTAGTGCGTACATCAACTTTCGTCGTGTATTTCTTGAATAGTTCATACTGTTTATTTCGGGTTGAGTGTTGCAATAAGAAGACGGTTTCTGGATCGAAAAGGTGCGGCTCTCCATCTCTTCTCCATTGATACTCACCGCCAGTCAAAAGTTTTTTAGCACCAGGAATTTCACCGCCTGGAGGATAGGCAATGTGATGGCGAGCAATAGCTTCATCAGCGACAGTTTCAAGATCTATTCCACCAAGACGAGAAGTGGTTCCTGAGAAATACTCATCGACTAATTCATGCGATAAACCGACTGCTTCAAAAACTTGAGCTCCGGTATATGAGGCAATGGTTGAGATTCCCATCTTTGACATAACTTTCAAGACTCCCTTACCAAGGGCCTTGATTAAATTCCGCACCGCTTTTTCAGGGGTAACTCCGCTAATCACACCTTGGTGTACCAGATCTTCAACGCTTTCCATCGCGAGGTATGGATTAACTGCTGCTGCTCCATAACCAATCAAAAGTGCAACATGGTGAACTTCGCGCACATCTCCTGCTTCTACTACTAATCCAACTCGGGTTCGTGTTTTTTCGCGAATTAAATGATGGTGGATCGCTGAAGTTAAGAGCAATGAAGGGATAGGAGCGTTCTCAGAATCTCCATCACGATCTGAAAGGACAATAATGTGTGCACCATCTTTTATTGCATCACTAACTTCACGTCTAATCTCTTCAATTCGGGCACGTAATCCTTCGCCACCCTCCGAAACTTGGAATAATCCACGCACGATATGAGACGCGAATCCTGCTTGGTTTCCATCCGCATTTACGTGAATAATTTTTGCCAACTCATCATTATCTATAACCGGAAATGGCAGCTGAATCTGGCGACAAGAAGCCGCTGTTGGATCTAATAGATTTTGCTCAGGTCCAAGTGAAGCGCCTAAACTGGTAACTAATTCTTCCCGGATAGCATCAAGTGGTGGGTTAGTTACTTGAGCAAAAATTTGGGCAAAATAATCAAAAAGTAATCTTGGCCGTTTCGACAAAACAGCTATTGGGGTATCAGAGCCCATTGATCCAAGTGGTTCAAGTCCAGATTTTGCCATTGGCGCCAAAATGATCCGCAACTCTTCTTCGGTATAACCGAATGCACGTTGCCTTCTAACTACGGATGAATGTGGATAAATAATATGTTCACGTGCTGGTAAATCTTCTAATCGCACCATCCCAGCTTGTAACCATTCTCCATACGGAGCAGCGTTTGCCAGGCTATCTTTAATCTCTTCATCTTCAACAATTCGGCCTTGTTCGATATCAACAAGAAACATACGACCAGGTTGCAATCTGCCTTTACGTACAACATCTTCTGGTTTGAAATCTAATACTCCAACCTCACTTGCTAATACAACTAATCCATCTTTTGTCACCCAATATCGAGATGGGCGTAACCCATTACGATCTAAAACAGCGCCAATTTGATTTCCATCAGTAAAAGTTACACAAGCAGGTCCATCCCATGGCTCTATTAATGTCGAGTGGAATGAATAGAAATCCCGTCTTAGTTGCGAAATAGTTGTGTTATTTTCCCACGCTTCAGGAATCATCATCAACATTGCATGTGGCAACGAACGACCACCTAGATATAAGAGTTCGAGTACTTCATCAAATGAAGCAGAGTCAGATCCACCTTCGGCAACAATCGGGAATAACCGTTTTAAATCACCAGGAATGAGATCACTTTCTAGCAAGCTTTCGCGTGCCTTCATCCAATTTCGATTTCCTTTGACTGTATTGATTTCACCGTTATGCGCGATGTAACGGTAAGGGTGCGCAAGTGGCCATGAAGGGAACGTATTTGTTGAAAAGCGTGAGTGCACTAACGCAAGTGGTGAGTGCAACCGCTCATCTGACAAATCTGGAAAAAACTCTTCTAACTGCCCAGTGGTAAGCATTCCTTTATAGACAAGGGTTCTGGAAGATAGGGATGGAAAATAAACAGCTAGCTCATGTTCTGCCCTTTTGCGAAGTGCAAATGCTAAGCGTTCAAGAACTAATTCACTTTCATTTTTTAAACCTGAGACGAAGAGTTGCTTGAAAATTGGCATTACAGATTTGGCGGTATTGCCGAGAATTGAAGAGTTTACTGGGACATCGCGCCACCCAAGAATTTTTAAACCCTCTTCTTTTGCAATCGCCTCAATCCGTGCTATCGGCGCATCAGATGCTAAAAATGCAATTCCCGCGGCATATGAGCCAGCGGCTGGTAAATCAAAATCAGTTACGGCACGCAAAAATAAATCCGGAATTTTAATTAGAATTCCAGCACCATCGCCGCTATCCGTTTCAGCACCAGATGCACCACGATGCTCTAAGTTACGTAATGCTGTTAACCCTTGCGCCACAATTTCATGAGTGGCTTTCCCAGTAAGGGTGGCCACCATTGCAACGCCGCAAGAATCCCGCTCATTTTCAGGGTTGTACAACCCAGAAGCTGGTGGGAAATTAGAGAATTTGCTTTTCATGCTTGCCATTGAATTTGCGCCTGTCCTTCTAGCTTGTTAAGTAATTGCTTTCGAAGCGGGACAGCGCTGGCCCGAGAAGGAAATTATAGCCGGAATATCTCTAGCGTGCGATTTCCAGAATATGACAAGCCTGACAAGCCTTACGAGCCTTACGAGCCTTACGAGATGGTGACATGGACTAATTGACCGATCCCGGCGGTTACCAGCATTGCTAGTGATCCCCCAAGCAAAATGCGTGCGGTCGGACGCAAAGCCCCAGTTCCGGCAATCTTTGCCCCGGTGATTCCAGCGATTACCAACCCAATCAAAGTGATTGCCACAATGGTAGTTGTGCGTCCATTTGGAGTTGGAGCGAACATTCCTAGCATTGGAATTAATCCACCTAATGTGAATGCTGCCGCTGAAGCAACCGCTGCTTGAGTTGGTCGAGCCCTGGTTTTGTGATGTTGACCGAGCTCGTCTCGCAAATGTGCAGCTAGCGCATCATGATCATGCATCTCTTTGGCAACTTGCAACGCTAGCTCTTTTGGTAATCCCCGGGCAACATAAATTTCGGCTAACTCTTCTAGTTCGCCTTCTGGATCTACAGCTAAGTGACCAGCCTCGATTTTGCGATCGGCATCTTCAATATCTGTTTGCGAACTAACAGAAACATATTCGCCCGCAGCCATGGACATGGCACCAGCTGCAATACCTGCAAATCCTGCAGTCACGATTGCATTTGTGCTGGCTTGCGCAGCGGCAACACCAATCATCAAACTTGCAGTGGAAACTAGCCCGTCATTTACACCCAAAACCGCAGCTCGCAACCATCCAGAACGGTGAGTACGGTGCTCTAAATTTCTAATGTAAACATCTTTAAGTGGCACGAGAGTAGGTTATCTCTTTTGCCCTGCTTTTCGCATTACAAACCATGCGGCCGAGCCTATAAAAATTACAAGTGAGGTCCAGAAATTCAACCGCATTCCTAAAATTTGGGAACTGGTATCAATCCGCAATACTTCGATTAGACCTCGCCCTAAAGTGTATAAAGCGATGTAGGCGATAAATAAAGTGCCGGATTTTGCTCCTGCAAAAAACCCAGCTTTGTCAGCCTTGATCAAAAGTATGGCTACAACCACACACCAAATAGATTCGTACAAAAATGTTGGGTGAAATGTTGGAAAAGATTCATATCCATTTGGTCTACTAGCTAATGGCACCTGTAAAGCCCACGGTCCATTAACTGGTTTTCCAAAAAGTTCTATATTAAACCAATTGCCCCATCTCCCAATGGCTTGGGCAAGCAATACTCCAGGAGCAAGGGCATCGAGGAAAACTCCAAAAGTTGGTAACTGTGGCTTACTCTTTAAAAGAAATTTATATCCAAACCAAGCTCCAACTGTGCCAAGTGAAATTGCGCCCCAAATTCCTAACCCACCACGCCAAATTGCAATTGCATCCAATGGTGAGGAAAAACTGCCCCAAGATGTAATCACATGATAAATCCGCCCACCAATGATTCCAGCCGGGACTGACCAGAAAGCAATTGTTGCCACATCACCGAGATCTCCACCACGATTTACGAATCGCTTATCGCCAACTCGAACTGCAATAACTATTCCGGCAATTATACAAAGTGCATAAAAATGTAAAGTTAACGGACCAATATTTAATTCAGATAACGTGGGAGAAGGAATCGCGGCCCAATTACTCACGTGATTTTTTACTTGATGCCAGCTGCAACTAATAACTTCATAAATTCTGGAGCTGAGTAATAAGCACCACTTGCGCGATCAATTTCTTTTCCATTTATGAAAACTGTCGGCGTTGAATTAACATTTTGCTTTGATCCTTCGCTACCAACATTTCCAACCCAATCAGCGTACTTACCTTTATTTACACAAGTTTCAAACTCAGCACCTGTTACACCTGCAGCTGCTGCAGTTGCGATAACGCCTTCATTACTCCATGCGCCAGAATTTTCAGCTGGTTGATTTGCATACATAAATGCGTGGTACTCAAGGAATTTTCCTTGGTCTGCAGCACATGCTGCTCCATTTGCCGCATAAACTGATTCGGGACCTAAAAATGAAAGTGGATGGAATACCACCTTTGCTTTCTTTTCTACCGCAAGCGCTTTTAGTGCTGCTCCATTTGTGGTCTCAAAGACTTTGCAACTTGGACATTGAAAATCTTCCCAGACATCAATCACAGGTGTTAAGTCACCATTAAAAACAATTCCATAGCCATCTTTTACTGAGGCGGCACTAGGGAGTACTGCAGCTTTCTTGCTCGTATTATTAAAGATAGAAATACCTGCTCCCACGACAACAACTAACGCAACCATTCCAATAACTAACCATCTTGTTATTGGATCACCTGAAGATTTGCCTTTGTTATTGACCATTCTCAAATACTACCTTGACCCCGGCTCTAAAGCCCACTTGGTATGCGGCCGCCAATATAAATAAACCGCTAAAAGGGCTAGTCCGAAGTCGCGCAATACTTCTTGCAAATACTTAGTTTCCCCAGGGGCTACCTGTCCACCGCCGCCAAAACATCCGCAATCAATAGAGAGACCACGCGCCCATGCTGAAGAGATCGCCAATATAAATATAAACATTAGAGATCCTGCAAAAAATGCTGAGAGCCGAGTTGCAACTCCTAATATCAATAACGCGCCTAAACCTACTTCAAACCAAGGTAGTGCATAGCCAAATATATTTGCCACACTGATTGGCAATAGTTCATACGCACGCATCGCTGCCGCAGCTTTATAGGGAGTTGTTACTTTCAATGCACCGGCAACAAAGATCACACCACCGAGAGCTAAACGAACAAATAATCCAAGCCAATTGAGTCGAGTCTCTGTCAAAAAGGCCGGTAATTTCATCTCGCTTGTCTTATTCCATCAGCCAAACTTTTAGTCAAAGTTGCTAACTCTTTTAATCCGGTTTCAAAATCTGGTTGTTCTAATAGGATTTTAATGAGTGCTGATCCAACAATTACCCCATCTGCGTAAGAAGCGACTTCTTTTGCTTGCTCTGGAGTTGAAACTCCCAGACCAACACAAACCGGAGTTTGTACCGATTCGCGAATCCGTGCGACTAAATCTTTTGCCGATGATGAAACGCTTGTTCTCGTTCCAGTTACTCCCATTAAACTCGCTGCATAGACAAAGCCAGAACATGCGGACGCAACATGATTTAGTCGCTCAGGCAACGAACTTGGTGCGGCCACAAAAATATTATCGATACCTGCTCGATTACTTTCGTTAATCCACGGATTTGCTTCTTCCAGTGAAAGATCAGGGGTAATGACACCAGAACCGTTGGCAGATTTAATAGCATCTGCGAATTTGGAAATCCCATATTGCTCAATCGGATTCCAGTAAGTCATGACAACTGCCGGAACATTTAAATTAGTTGTAAATTCCAAAATTTCTAAAACTTCTTTGGCACCTGCACCATTTGCTAGGGCGATATCTGCTGCCTCTTGAATAATTGGTCCGTCCATAATTGGATCGCTATAAGGAAAACCAATTTCGATGATGTCGGCACCATTTTTTACTAGTACTTCGATTGCTGCTTTGCTTTTTTCTACTGTCGGAAATCCCGCTGGAAGGTATGCAATAAATGCCGCTCTGTTTTCACTTTTTAACTGCGCAAGTCTTTCTGATAAATGGCTCATTACATCTTCAGATTTTCGAAGTAATTAGCCGCCGTCTCAACATCTTTATCGCCGCGCCCACTTAGATTTATTAGCAAAGTAGCCTTTGGACCTAACTCATTTCCTACTTTCATGGCACCTGCTAAAGCGTGTGCAGTTTCAATCGCAGGAATTATTCCTTCGGTTCGAGAAAGAAGTGAGAACGCTTCCATCGCTTCTTTATCGGTAATCGGGCGATACTCCGCTCTCCCGATGTCATGAAGGTAGGCATGTTCTGGACCCACTCCGGGATAATCAAGGCCGGCTGAAATTGAATGAGATTCACGGGTTTGTCCATCTTTATCTTGAAGCATGTAAGAACGTGCGCCATGTAATACGCCAGGTCTGCCACCGCTAATCGCACTCGCATGACGTCCGGTTTCAATTCCATCACCACCTGCTTCAAGTCCAATTAATCGAACCGAAGTATCTTGAATGAATGGATAGAAAATCCCAATTGCATTTGAGCCACCGCCAACACAAGCAAGTACGGCATCTGGAAGTTTCCCGGTTAATTCAATTACCTGAGCCCTAGCTTCATCACCAATTATTCGGTGGAAATCGCGAACCATTGTTGGAAATGGATGCGGTCCTGCAACTGTTCCTAAAATGTAATGCGTATCTGCAACATTTGTTACCCAATCCCGCATCGCCTCATTTATCGCATCCTTTAGCGTGCGCGAACCTGAAGTAACAGGGACTACTTCTGCTCCTAGCAATTTCATCCGGGCAACATTTAAAGATTGACGCTTGGTGTCTTCTTCGCCCATGTAAACAACGCAATCAAGACCCATAAGTGCAGCCGCTGTTGCAGTTGCAACTCCGTGCTGCCCCGCACCAGTTTCTGCGATTACGCGACTCTTACCCATTCGTTTAGTTAAAAGAGCCTGACCTAGAACGTTATTTATTTTATGCGAACCTGTGTGATTTAAATCTTCTCTTTTTAAAATAATCCTTGCCCCGCCGGCATAGCAAGCGAATCTTTTTGCTTCAGTGATGATGCTCGGCCTTCCCGAATAAGTACGGTGCAACTCATCTAGTTCCGCAATAAATGTTGGATCAGTTTGGGTTTGGGCATGCATCTGAGCAAGCTCATCCAGCGCTGCCACCAATGCTTCAGGTACAAACCGACCACCATATTCGCCAAAATGGCCTACTGAGACGTCGGGCTTGCCCCCAGTTAAATCAGTTGTAGTACTCATGGCTATACCTTAGAGATATCCGGGGTATCGGCGCGATTTATAAAATTCTGGATCATCTGGGCTGGATCCCCATCTTTGACAAGGGCTTCGCCCACCAAGATCGCCTCGGCGCCGCTATTCCGATACGAAATTACATCAGCTAGAGAAGCAATTCCTGATTCGGCTACTTTTACCGTTCCAGCAGGTATTGCTTTGGCCAACTCATTAAATGCATTTTGATTTATTTTTAAAGTAGTTAAATCACGAGCGTTCACCCCAATGATTTCTGGGTCAAGTAATAGGGCTCGTTCTACTTCTTCAAGAGTATGAGTTTCTACTAACACTTGCATCCCAAGTGATTTTGAAATTACGAAGAATTCACTTAGTTGCAGATCAGATAATGCTGCAACGATCAACAAAATAATATCGGCACCATAAGCCCTTGCTTCAAATATTTGATATTCATCAACTGTAAAATCTTTACGTAAAATTGGAATATTGACTGCTGATCTAACGGCTGCTAAATCTGCAAGTGAGCCACCGAATTTACGGCTTTCAGTCAGGACGCTCACTGCAGTAGCTCCTCCTGTTTGATAGCTAAGAGCTAGAGCCGCCGGATCTGATATTTGCGCAAGTGCGCCTTTGCTTGGAGATGATCGTTTAACTTCAGCGATCACAGACAACTTAGAACTTTGTAGTGATGGAAGTACATCAATAACTGGATTTACCTCAGATATTTTTGCAATCAATTCATTTAATTCAACTAACTTTTTGCGTTCTGCTAAATCTTCTCTTACACCTTCGATTATTTGGTCTAGTACGTTCAAAATTTTACCGTTTGGCTTTCTGACCATATCCCAGTTGACGAAGAACTAGACCGACAAACGGGGCTGCCACAGTCACAATGATTCCAGTAATTGCAACATTTACATTTGCGATAACAAAAGCCACGCTTGCCACAGTTGAACCCAAGATAGCCAAAATAGTTGTCACCCATGCAGCGACGGTATGACCGTGATTGTTGTCCATTTAGCTCCTCCTGCTTATTCGTTTATGACTCTCTTGTTGCCCGTTCACTTGGCTCAATTCTAGAGGGTTGGATCCACTCCTTTATCCAAAGCGCGCCAAGGATCTTGGACGGAGCGCTCGTATTTAGCAGGAAGCTTTTTTGAACCACTTTTCCGCAGAAATCTGAAAAAACCCTTAAAAAACGATCGCATCGCTTTCAATTTATTCAATTATTTAACTAAATTCTTAGCAGCAGCAATAGCGCCTAAAACTGCTGCAGCCTTATTCAGGCACTCATTATCTTCACTTTCTGGAATTGAATCTGCAACAATTCCAGCACCTGCTTGTACATAAGCAATTCCATCTCTGATAAGTGCCGTGCGAATTGCGATTGCGGTATCAAGATTGCCGTTGAAGTCAAAGTAACCGATGCATCCGCCATACAAAGCACGCCTTGTAGGTTCTAATTTTTCAATAATTTCCATAGCGCGCGGTTTCGGAGCGCCTGACAAAGTTCCCGCTGGAAATACGGCTGCAAGGGCATCCACTACAGATATCTCATTATTTAATTCGCCTGTCACCGTTGAAACTATATGCATGACATGCGAATAACGTTCGACATTCATGAATTCAATTACCTCGACAGAGCCGGCTTTACATACGCGGCCTAAATCATTGCGTCCTAAATCGACCAGCATTAAATGCTCGGCACGTTCTTTGGGATCAGCGATCAACTCATTGCCAATTTCGATATCTTCTTCAGCTGTAACGCCTCTTTGTCTAGTGCCAGCAATAGGGTGGATCATGGCTTTGCGATCTGAGATTTTTATCAAAGCTTCTGGACTTGAACCAACGATATCTACACCATCATGAAATCTGATCAGGTACATATACGGACTTGGATTATGCAAACGCAACATTCGATAAACATCGATAGAACTTGCTTCACAAGGAGTGGAAAAACGTTGCGAAAGTACAACCTGGAATGCCTCACCAGATCTAATTTCTTCTTTTATTAACTCTACATTTTTTCTAAAATCGACTGATGATGTGGCGCGAATAAAATCAGCCTTGCTTTTTTCACCGACAGTATCGACTTGTCCCGCCAATGGCGCCAAAAGATCTTTATGCATTTTCTCAATGCGCTCAATTGCATTTTCCCAAGCTTGATCAACTCGTTCACTCGTACCATCCCAGTTAATGGCATTTGCAACAAGTAAAACTGTTCCATCAGAATGATCAAATACCGCTAAATCTGAAATTAATTGAAAAGCCATCTCTGGAAGATGAAGATCATCTTTGGCTAAATTGGGTAACTTCTCCATCCTTCTGACTGCGTCATAACCAAGGTATCCAACTAATCCACTCGCCAGCGGAGGAAGTCCAGAAATCTCAGCACTTTTTAGATGAGAGGTTGTGATCCGCAATGCCTCTAGCGGATCTATACCTTCTGGTGCACCGGCAGGTTTGCTTCCTTTCCATACTGCTAATCCATGCTCTTCAGTTAGCGTTGCTTGACTATTAACGCCAATGAATGAATATCTTGACCAAATCTTTCCATTCTCAGCAGATTCAAGTAAAAAAGTACCAGGCCGTTCTTGCGCTAACTTCCGATATAAAGATAACGCTGTTTCACCATCGGCTAAAAGTTTGCGCGTTACTGGAATAACATTATTTTTTTTAGCAAGTTCGCGAAACTCTTCTACTTTCATTCTGAAATCTCAATCTCATTTGAGAAGCATGAGTGGGTACCGGTATGGCATGCAACACCTTTTTGATGCACCCGAAGCAATATTGCATCGCCGTCACAATCTACTGAGGCTGAAACGACTTCTTGCGTATTCCCAGAAGTTGCACCTTTTACCCATAATTCATTTCTACTTCTACTCCAATAAGTAGCTTTATGACTTTCTAATGTTTTTTCAAGTGCCTCACGATTCATCCAAGCGAGCATTAAAACTTCATTGCTTTCATCCTCTTGAACCACAACAGCCACAAGGCCATTTTCGCGATCAAGTAAATTCGCTAAATCAGCGGAGATCTTCATCTGGCTATTCTCCCCCATCTGTCACCATTCCCGCATTTGCCATTTATCGGATCAGATATCCAGCAGAGCGTAAAAAATCCTTGACCTGTGAAATCCGATAGACCCCAAAGTGAAAGACGCTAGCCGCCAGGAGTGCATCTGCGCCAGCATCAATCGCCCGTGAAAAATCTTCAAGCGCGCCAGCGCCACCACTGGCAATCATTGGGGTTGAAATATGTGGTCGCAAAAGTTGGATCATCTCTAAGTCATAGCCGGCTCGAGTGCCATCAGCATCCATTGAGTTAAGTAAAATCTCTCCTACGCCCAAATCGCAAGCTTGCTTTACCCATTCAATTGCGTCAATTCCGGTGCCTTTTGTGCCTCCATGAGTTGTAAGTTCAAAAGTGCTTGCAGTTGCACCTCGTCTTGCATCCACTGATAAAACTAAAACTTGAGCACCAAAATGTTGATTAATCTCACTTAACAATTCAGGTCTTTCAATCGCTGCGGTATTCACTGAGATTTTATCTGCACCGGCTCTCAACAATTTATCAACATCAGCCACCGTACGTACTCCACCACCAACAGTTAATGGGATAAAAACTTGTTCAGCAGTACGACCAACAACATCATAAGTGGTCTGCCGATTGCCGGTACTTGCACTGATATCAAGAAAAGTTAATTCATCTGCACCTTCGAGGTCGTAAACCCGAGCCATCTCAACTGGATCTCCGGCATCTTTCAGATTAGTAAAATTGATTCCTTTTACAACTCTTCCTTCCGTTACATCTAAACACGGAATAATTCTGATCGAAGGATTCACTATTGACTAACTTTCGCTAACGCTTCACTTAAAGTAAATGCACCTGCATATAGAGCTTTACCAACTATTGCTCCTTCGACTCCTATTGTTGTTAATTCTCGAAGTGCTTCAAGGTCAGCAAGTGAGGAGACTCCACCACTTGCAATAATGGGACGATCAGTTACTGCTGCAACTTCTCTCAATAATTTGATGTTTGGGCCCATCAATGTTCCATCTTTCGCCACATCAGTTAACACATAACGTGCACACCCATCACGATCTAATCTTTCAATCGTTTCAAAAAGATTTCCACCTTCGGTAG
>WLKK01000060.1 GCA_009701305.1 Actinomycetota bacterium
GCAAGTGTGGTCATTGATGTCATCGCACCTGCACACCAACGATCAATCGAATATCCGGGAACTGTTTTTGGAATTCCGGCTAACAATGCAGCGCTGCGACCAATGTTCATTCCTTGATCACCAGTTTGTGAAGCAGCTGCAATTGCAACCTCATCAATAGTGGCGCTATCAATACTTGGATTGCGCTCTAACAATCCGCGAATACAACGAACCATGATGTCATCAGCACGAGTTCCGGCGTATAAGGATCCCGCTTTGCCAAATGGAGTGCGAACTGCATCAATTAAATAGACATCACTCACTGAATTACCTGAAGCTGCCATTTACTTGCCTTATCTCTAGCGCTCAATTTCAAAAGCGGTTACGGCTCATGTTACTAGCCGGTAACTTAAACTGGAAGTTGCCGTCAGGTTAAAGTGAGACTCTTTTTCGTGCTGGGGCGAGGTATGCCTTGAGGGTGATCAGTAAGTACATCCCCCAAAAGCCAAATTGCCACCAAGAGGTGGTGGTATCAAAGCCAATGGTGCCGGCCAGGATTGAACCAGGGATTGACTCCTTGCTCATCCAAGAGGTGGTGTCCCAGATAAATAGATCGGCGGCTGGAATCCAACCTAACTCCTGAAATTCATGAACTCCGTAGGACAAAACTCCGGCGGCAATCACAATTAATGCCACACCAGTGATTTTGAAAAAAGTTGCTAAATTCAAAGTAATTGCTCGACGATAAATAGCCCAACCTAAAAATACGGCAACAGCTAAACCAATTATTAATCCAATCGCTGGTCCAGCGCCGACACCTTCACCATTAATAGAACGGAAATTTGCATAAACAAAAAGTGATGTTTCTAAACCTTCGCGCAATACTGCAAAAAATGCAGCTGCTGCCAGAGTTATTGGTCCTGAAGATAACGCGGTAGCTACTTTTCCTTGCAAATCTTCACGCAATGATCGCGCAGTGCGCTTCATCCAGAAGACCATCCAAGTTACCAAACCGACTGCTAGCAATGATGTGGTTCCAGCAAAAAATTCTTCACCACGTGGAGTTAATTCAGCAGAGGTAAATGATAAGAATCCTCCGAGTGCAAGACTTGCAATTAGCGCAGCTGCGACACCACTCCATACGGCGGTCAAAAGTTTACGTTTGCTTGATTGATTTGTTTTAACGATATAGGCAACCAAAATTCCGACAATTAACGCCGCTTCCAGACCTTCGCGCAGCCCGATTAAGAAATTACTCAACATGGTTAAAAGTTACTTGGTAGGGGGTATTTACGCAACTTTTATGTTGCGTAAATAAGAGTTACCTCTATCACTCGCTTTGAGCAGGCTCAGCCTCCTCAGCAGCAATTACTACTGGCTCCGTCTCAAATTGGATTTGCGCCAATGTCGGCCCAATTAATTCAATCTGCCAGGCCCGAGCGCCAGCTTTAAGCAACGCCGCTTCGACCTGGGCTAAATCCGGCAGTGGCGCGTACCAACACAATTTTCGGACCAGATCAGGAGAGGCCATATTTTCAACTGGAATCGAGTTGGCCTCGGCCACCTCCTTCAATCTGGCTTTGGCATGAGTTAGCCGGGCATAAGCCACCGGTTCGCGCTCTCGCCAAACTCGCATCTGAGTTGGGGGAGCATCACTTGGCGGTCCTTTAATTTTCAACTCTGGATTCGCGCTAGCGATTGCAATTGCATCCCACCATTTTTTTAACAACTCTGGCGGCTGGCGAGTGAATGCTGAGATTCCTTTCAACTCATTAATATTTTTTGGCACTGTTGCCGCAGCAGCAACAATCGCGTATTCACTTAAGATTCGCCCGCCCGCAATATCTTTCTCGCGTCCAATCTCGTCACGAGCCCGCCAAAGTTCGCGAACAATTGCAAGTTGATCCGGACGTTTAACTTTATGGATACCAGAAGTTTTTTTCCATCGATCGGTTTTAGGTTGAGGAGTGGGGGATGCCAATATGGCGGCAAATTCCTCATTAACCCATGCTAACTTTTTGTTTTCAATTAATTTTGTTTCCACCGCATCTCTTAATTCAAGTAAAACATCTACATCAAGTGCGGCATAAATCAACCAATCTTGCCGCAATGGTCGGATTGACCAATCAACTGCTGAATGTTCTTTCGCTAAACGAAAACCCAATAATTCTTCAGTTAATGGACCAAGACCAACTTTGGCCATTCCGGCAATTCGGGCACCAAGTTCAGTATCAAATAATGAGGTTGGGTTTAAGCCAATCTCGCGCATGCAAGGAAGATCTTGAGTGCTCGCGTGAATAATTGTTTCGCAACTTTGTAATATCTCATTTAACCGTACAAAGTCTGCTAGTTTAAATGGAATCGGATCGATCAGATGCAAGCCGCCATCTTTACGGTGAACCTGAATTAAATATGCTCGTTGCGAATACTTGTAACCCGAGGCCCGTTCAGCATCGATCGCTATCGGACCGGTACCTTTTGCTAATTGTGCACATGCATTTTTTAATCCCATTAAATCGGTAATTAATTCAGACATACCTGCAACGGGCTGATCGCGAAGTGGTAACTCAACTACCTCTGATTGCTCTACAGACTCTTCAGGAACGATTTCGGGCAATTGATGCGACTCCATCAGCCAATGTTATCGGTGCTAAGCCAGCGCACTGCGCCAGTAATGCGCACCAAGCTGCAAAATGCGCAGCAATTTCATTTGGATCTTTTGCTGAAATTATCGCTGTCCATGATGCGCGGATCTCAATTTCGGAGTCGCTTCCACGTTCCTCTAATTGACCGAAAGATGCACTTGTTGCTTGTGTAACTGTTCCACTTGTTGCAGTCACTTCTAGGCCGTTTAACGCATCTTCAAACCAAGACCAGCCAACTTCAGGAAGCAGTGGATCTACACCCATCTGTAACTCCATTTGGGCCCGAATAAAAGTTACACATCTAAAATTTCCATCCCAAGTCTCATGTCCTTCTGGTTCATAAAGTAAAACAAATCTTCCAGATGCCAACTCTTCATCATCGACAATACATTCAGCAGATAATGCCAATGCATGAGTAGCTAACTTTGCTGGTGCTGGAGTTTCTTCAACTTCAATTTCAATCCGAGGTGTGAAACTTCGTAATGCTGCGGCGGCTGCTGGAAAATCATTGATTCCAACTGCATTAACCATCCTCTAAGGGTAAAGATAACCCCTTGAAATTTAGGGTAGGCGCGCCTCTTTTAATCCTTCAGATAGTGATCTAGCACGGCAGAACTACTTGCCAGTAGCATTTTGTTGGTTGCATCTATATCGAAAAAATCACTGTCGCCGGCCAGCGTGGAACGTGATAGAAAAAGTTGATCTAATAGATTTGCTGCAATAAGCGCGCTGATTAATGTAGGGCCACCTTCACACAAAATCTTTGCACTTCCACCAAAAGCGTTTTGCAACTTTGCAATAACATCGCCAAGATCTCCGCTGACTACTCGTGCAATTGGATTTGATTTGAGGTCAACTAAATTATTTGTTGCATAAATCGCAATTGGCACTGGAGTGTGACGGTACGGCTCTGCAGTGAATGTTTTGCCACCGACCAAGATCAGATCAGCTTGCGAGCGCAGAGATCTAAAGAATTCTCGGTCTGATTGCGCCCCTGCCCGCAACGGATGGGAGCGACCGGCGATTGTGGTGGCCAGATTTGCCCCGACCAGGAGGCAGCCATTCACTCCTGGGATTAATTTGGCGCGCACGGTGGCAAATCTAACTTGCCCCACCTGCGACTCCCACCCCACTCAGCGACACCGCTCCCACCAGCGCAAACGCACTTTGGGTTTGAGCCGGCCCCCTTCAGCGGGTTAGCCTTGCCAACATGTTTACCCGGGTTGGTCTCTATTTGGCCGGTGCCGCCATGTTGCTGGGCACTCTGAGCGTTCCTGCCAGCGCGGCTCCATCGTCACGGCTGTTGCAGATCCAAGCAAAGGTCAACTACCTGCGTGAAGCTGCCGCTTCTGCGGCTGAGGGAGCTCAGGAAGCAAAGATTAAATTAGCCCAGTTAAATCAAGAGTTAAATGGAGTACAGAAAAAAGCCGCCACACAAAAGCGGGAACTTAGTGCTATTCAAAAAAGTTTAGGCGCGATCGCGGTTGATCAATACATTAATGGTGGTTACAGCGCATCACTGCAATTACTTTTTGCTGCGGATCCAAAAGCATATTTAGCATCTGCTGGAGATTTGGATTCTTTAACTCGGCGAAAAACAGTTGAACTTCGCCGATATTCAGCAGCATCGCAAAAATTACAACAAACCACTTTGGTAGTAACAGATCGCGTGCAATTAGTGCGTGCAACTCAAGCAAAATTTGTCCGCCAAGCACAAGCAGCGCAAAAAAACTTAGCTGATGCAGAAAAAATTCTTAAATCACTTAAAGCCTCAGAACGTAAAGCATTACTAGCGGCACAAAAACGCGCAGAAGCAAATGATTACGCAAATTCAAAAAGTGCTGCAAAAAATTATAAAGGTGTCAGTGGGCGCTCAGGTAAAGCCATCAAATATGCTCTAGCGCAAATTGGGGATCGGTATGTTTTTGGTGCAGATGGAATGCGAACTTGGGATTGTTCCGGTTTAACGATGCGCGCTTATCAAGCCGCCGGAGTTTCACTTCCACATTCATCACGAGCCCAATTTAGATATGGTCGACATATCTCGCGTTCAAATCTACAACCTGGGGATTTAATATTTTTTAAGAGCCCAATCAGCCACGTTGGAATTTATCTAGGCGGCGGAAGAATGGTTCACGCACCACGACCTGGTTCGAGAGTAAAGATCGCACCTATTAATCAGATGAGATTCGCAGGAGCGGTGCGGCTATAACGTGATCACCACCCTTGTTGTGACAAATGATTTTGGACCACGTTCGGGCGGAATTGAGACCTTTATCCACGGCTTACTTGCTCAAGCAAGTAAAAATCAACAACGAAACTTTGTGGTTTTAACTTCACGGCAGAGTCCCCAAGATGAAGTGATTAAATTTGATAACCAAATGTGGGAAGAAAATCGAATCAAGGTAATTCGCGATACTGCAAAGGTTTTACTTCCAACCCCGCGCTTAGCAAAAAAAGCTACTGATTTATTCATAGCCCACAATTGTGAGAATGTAATTTTTGGATCCAGTGCGCCGCTAGGGTTACTGGCAAAATCGCTGCGCAGAGCCGGAGCAAAACATATAGTGGCGCTAACCCATGGCCATGAGGTTTGGTGGGCCCGGATGCCATTATTTTCGGCCCTTTTGCGCCGTATAGGTGCGCAAGCAGATCAGATGACTTATCTCGGAGAGTTCACGCGAGGAGCAGTTGCAAATGCATTGCTGCGTGAGGATCACAGCAAATTGGTCCATCTTCCACCCGGTGTTGATTTAACCCGATTTATTCCTGCGGCCAAATCCCTTGAATTGCAAAAAAAGTGGGGAATCGAAGGAGCGCCAGTAATTGTTTCAATCGGCAGATTGGTTCCGCGCAAAGGTAGTGATCAATTAATTAAAGCAATGCCAGAGATTCTAAAACAATTTCCAAAAAGTAAACTTTTATTAGTAGGTACGGGTAATTATCAAAAACGGTTAGAAAAATTAGTGCACAATCTAAAAGTACAAGATTCAGTGATCTTCACCGGCCGAGTTGCTCATGAATCACTACCTGCTTATTACCGTCTCGGCGATATCTTTGCCGCCCCATGTAGATCACGTTATGGGGGATTAGAGGTCGAAGGTTTAGGAATTGTCTATTTAGAAGCGAGCGCTTGTGGAGTACCGGTAATTGCTGGCAAATCAGGCGGTGCCCCAGATGCAGTACTTGATGGAAAAACTGGACTTTTAGTAAATGGGCGAGATCAGCATGAAATAAGTGGTGCTCTTATTAAATTATTGGCAGATGAAAAACTTCGCGCTCAAATGGGAAGCGCTGGGCGAGTATGGATGGAACAGTTGTGGAGTTGGGAAGGAATCGGCACCCGGTTTGAAGAGATTATTTCAGATTAGATTTTAATTAAGCCCAAGGAATTTGCTTTTGTAACCGCACTTGTCTTGTTAGAACATTCCAACTTTCGATAAAGGGATGCGATATGACTTTTTATCGTCGCCGTGCTCAAAAAAAGATCTTCAGCGATTTGATTAGCGCTCCATCCACGAGCCAATCTTTCCACCACTTCAAGTTCGCGAAGTGATAGCACAGGTTTATTCGCTTCAAAATTTATTGCACTCAATAATTGACTGGCTGAAAATGCCAAGGGTGATACCAAGGCATGGCGCGCAGATTCCACTAACTCACTTATGGGTGCACTTTTACTTACATATCCACTTGCCCCGGCTTTGGCTGCGGCTAATAAATAATTCGGATCATCTTCTAAGGTAAATACGACAATGGCGACGGTTTTAGAGATACCGCGCACCCATAAAATTAAATCTAAGCAATCACCATCAGGTAAGTGCAGATCCATTATTAGTAACTCTGGATTAAAACTAGCGATCTGAGATCTCGCTTGGGCGCGGGAACCAGCTTGGGCAACAACATCTATATTTGCATCAGTTAGTGCTTTAATCACACCCTCGCGTATTACTGGATGGTCATCGACTACCAGAGCGCGAACCATATTTAACTCAGATTAACTGAAAGGGTAAAGCGCAAACCGGTATCTAGATTATGGACCCATTCGCAGATTGCATTTATCTGCTCACTACGTTCTTGGATTCCGATTAATCCAAAGGTATTTGGATCTTTCTCTTCCTTGTCGTACTCATTTGTGATTACTTGGTCAATAATCAACAGTTCCAATTTGTTTCCACTAGTTTTTAATTGGAGTTGGATCTGGGTTGAATCTGCATGTTTAATTGAATTAGTCAGTACCTCTTGGATGATTCGGTAAATCTGGTAAGAAAGATCCTCATCAAGGGTCAGTCCTAGTGGAATGGTTGTAGCAATCTTAATTTCATGTTGCTTCTCTAAACGGCCAATTAATGATTGCAAAAGTTGCCCTAAATTTTGCGAACCAGAATTGCGCAAAAAGAAGATTTCAGCACGCAACTCATTTGTAAGGTTAGTTAATTGTGATCTAACTTCCCGCAATTGGGCTTTTACTTCTGGATCTACGACAGCAGCAGTTAGTGTCTTATCCAGCGAGTAGCCGAGCGCGACTAACTCTTGGGCGATACCGTCATGCAAGTCACGAGCGATGCGTATCCGCTCGGACCGCTCAGTTGTAGAGGCTCTCAATTTCGCTCGCGAACTCCTTTTGCACTACATGTCGTTTGATGGACATTTTTGCGGTTAATTGACCACCAGCGATTGTGAAATCAGTGGAGAGAATTTTAAATTTACGGATTGATTCAGCTTTACTAACTGATTTATTTGCTTCATCAACCGCTGTTTGGATTACGGCGATTAAGGCTGGGTCATTTGCTAACTCAGCCACAGTTGCGCCACCTTTATTATTTGCAGCGGCCCAACCTTTAATCGCATCTGCATCAACGGTAACTAAAGCAGCGATATATGGTTTATTGTCACCGACAACTACACATTGGCTAACCAACGGATGTGCGCGAAGGCGATCTTCAAGTGGGGCTGGTGCGACGTTTTTTCCACCTGAGGTAACAATTAACTCTTTCTTGCGGCCAACGATATATAGGAAGCCATTGTCATCTAATTTGCCAAGATCCCCTGATCTGAAAAAGCCATCTTCATCGAAGACCTCTTTATTAGCGGCATCATTTTGCCAATAGCCACGCATCACAATTGGGCCTTTAAGTAAGACTTCGCCATCTTCGGCAATTTTTACGGTAGTACCTGGCAATGGTCGACCGACAGAACCGACTTTGGAAGATTGGGTTAAATTCAAAGTTGCACCTGCGGTGGTTTCAGTTAATCCGTAACCTTCAAGTACCCGTACACCGGCGCCGCGATAAAAATGACCTAACCGTTCACCAAGTGGTGCACCACCTGAGATTGCGGCATCCACATTTCCGCCCATAACTGCGCGCAACTTTGCAAAGACTAAGTGATCAAACAAAGCGTGCTTGATTCGCAAAGCAGAGGAGATGTGTCCTTCTTCCATCGCTTGGCTATATTCGATTGCGACTGCGGCGGCTTTACGGAAAATCTTTCCTTTTCCGGCAGCTTCGGCTTTTGCTTCTGCGCCGTTGTAAATTTTTTCGAAAATTCTTGGTACCGATAAAACAAAGTTTGGTTTGAAAGATTGCAGATCTGCAGTTAGCTTTCCAACTGGATCTGAGCAATGAGCAAGATGTAAACCAGCTCTGACTGCGCCAACTTCAATCATTCGACCGAAGACATGTGCAAGAGGTAAGAACAATAAAGTTGAACCATCTTTACGTAAAAATAAATCAGCAGCACCTTCGACAACGTTGCCGCACTCAGATAAAAAGTTTCCGTGAGTCAGGATTACACCTTTTGGTTTTCCAGTTGTACCGGATGTATAAATCAAGGTTGCTAAATCATCAGGAGTTAAGGCGTTACGTCGAGCTTCTACCTGATCATCAGCGATTGCTGATCCTGCAGCGGTGAGGGTGGCGATTGCACCTTCGGTGATCGTCCAAATATTTTTTAACTCTTTTGTTCGTACTGTCTCAACCAAAGCCGCATGTGTTGGAGTTTCAACAACAATTGCAACTGCGCCAGAGTCTTCGAGAATCCATTGAATCTGTTCTGCAGATGATGTTTCGTAAACTGGAACTACAACTCCACCGGCGAACCAAATTCCAAAATCTAAAATCGTCCATTCGTAGCGAGTGCGTGACAAAATTCCAACACGATCACCAGGCTTGATACCTAAAGC
>WLKK01000061.1 GCA_009701305.1 Actinomycetota bacterium
AAATTTGTTTTTGGTACGGTTTTGCGAACTTGAAGATTCTTTTAACTGTGCCAGATTTTAGAGTTATATTTTTAACAGATTGATCTTGCGTCATTGCACGCAAAGTCATCCAAGGTGCATGCATCGACATTTAGTTAACCCTATACGGTGAATCCTAGAGCGCGTAATTGCTCTCTTCCTGAATCAGTTATTTTGTCTGGCCCCCACGGTGGCATCCATACCCAATTAATTCGCACATCGTCAGACAAACCATCTAATGCACGTCTTGTTTGATCTTCGATTACATCGGTTAGTGGACATGCTGCTGAAGTAAGTGTCATATCTAAGGTGCAGATATTGGCATCATCGATACTCACGCCATAAACCAAGCCAAGATCTACTACGTTTATTCCTAATTCTGGATCCACAACATCTTTCATTGCTTCGGTTAGATCTTCAACAGATGCGGTCATTTACTTCCTCCAGCTCTCAAGAGCGCATCTTTCAGCGCCATCCAACCTAGCAACGCACACTTTACCCGAGCCGGGTATCGTGCAACCCCTGAAAATGCAACGGCGTCCTCTAACTCTTCCTCATCTGCCTCAACTTGACCTTTACCTTGCATTAATTCTAGGAAAGAAACTTCTAATTCCAAAGCCTTTTCTACTGGAATTCCCTGTGCCAATTCACTCATTACAGATGAACTCGCTTGGGAAATAGAACACCCGACACCATCCCATGAAAGTTGGGTAACAATTTGATTTTCTACTTGGACTCGAAGTGTTATTTCATCACCGCAGCTGGGATTGTTATGGTGAACTTCAACCGAATACTTATCTTGCAAAACTTTATTTTTCGGCCGCTTGTAGTGATCAAGGATAATTTCTTGATAAAGGGATTCTAGACTCATCGCTATACCTTAAAAAATTTCTTTACTTCTCGCACACCATCAAGAAAGATATCCACTTCTTCTGGAGTGTTATACAAATAAAATGATGCTCTAGTTGTCGCATTCAACTTCAACTCTTGCATTAGTGGCCAAGCGCAATGATGGCCCGTTCGCACCGCAATCCCGTAATCATCTAAAACTTGTCCAACATCATGCGGGTGCACCCCTTCAAGAGTGAAAGAGATTGCACTGCCACGATTTAGTGAACTCTTTGATCCTATGATTTCTACTCCCGAAATATCCTGTAAACCTTTTAACGCTCTCTCTGTAAGCAATTCTTCGTGTTGATGGATTTTTTCCATACCTATTTTAGTTAAGTAATTTAATGCTGCACCTAAACCGACTGCCTGTGCCATATTTGGAACACCCGCTTCAAATTTCTTTGGCGCTTTTGCCCATGTTGCACTTTCGATAGTCGCACTGTCAATCATGGAACCACCAGTAATCATCGGTTCCATTTTCTCCAATAATTCACTTCTTCCCCAAAGGACTCCGACACCAGTTGGCCCTACAGCCTTGTGGCCAGAATATGTCAGGAAATCCACATTTAGTTTATTTACATCAACGGGCATGTGTGGGACTGATTGGCAAGCATCTAACAAAATCATTGCGCCAACTTCGCGCGCTCGTTTAACAATCGGTTCTAGTTGAGTTATTGCTCCTGAAACATTTGATTGATGAGTGATTGCGACGATCTTAGTTTTATCATTGATTACTGAATCGATATTAGAAATATCTATTTGGGCATCTGCAGTAATTCCTAGCCAAGATAACTTCGCACCACTTCTTTTAGCTAACTGCTGCCAAGGTAAGAGATTCGCATGGTGCTCCAATTGCGTGACCACAATATTGTGCTCAGCGCCGATGTAAAACGGATCATGCTTTGAAAGGTGATTTGAAAAACCATATGACACAACATTTATTGATTCGGTTGCACTTTTTGTGAAAATAATTTCTGAACTTTGCGCAGAAATGAAATCTGCAACTATTGCACGAGCTCCTTCAAATGCATCAGTCGCTTCTTCTGCTAATAGATGGGCGCCTCTATGTGCAGCGGCATTGTGATTTAAATAGAAATTGCGTTCCGCATCAAGAACCACTATTGGTTTCTGACTCGTGGCAGCGTTATCTAGATACACCAATTTTTTCCCATTGCGTACAGTTCTACCCAATATTGGAAAATCTTGACGGATTAAATTTGTATCTAGTAATGCCATCTAATTAACCTTTACGCAGTCGTATATTCGGCGTAACCATTTGCTTCAAGCCGATCAGCAAGATCAGCGCCACCTTGTTCTACGATTTTTCCGCCTGCAAATACGTGAACAAAATCAGGTTTGATATATTTTAAGATTCTGGTGTAGTGCGTAATAAGCATTACCCCCATATCGTTTTTCTCACGAATCCGGTTTACCCCTTCTGAAACAATCCGCAAGGCATCGACATCTAAACCTGAATCAGTTTCATCCAAGATTGCTATTTTTGGTTTTAGTAATTCAAGTTGCAAAATTTCGTGACGTTTCTTCTCTCCTCCAGAAAAACCTTCATTGACGCTACGTTCAGAAAAGGCTGGATCCATCCCAAGTTGGGTCATTGCATCCTTAACTTCACCAATCCAGGTACGCACCTTTGGAGCCTCGCCACGGATAGCCGTTGCAGCAGTTCTCAAAAAGTTAGAAACAGAAACTCCTGGGACTTCTACTGGATATTGCATCGCTAAAAAGAGACCAGCTCGAGCTCGTTCGTCAACGGTCATCTCTAAAACATTTGCCCCATCAAGGGTTACTTCGCCAGCGGTGATCGTGTATTTAGGGTGACCGGCTATTGAATATGCAAGTGTGGATTTTCCAGAGCCATTGGGACCCATGATCGCATGTGTTTCACCGCTCTTTATAGTCAAGTCAACACCACGCAAAATTTCCCGCATTCCACCATCTGCGTTTACCGAGACTTGTAAATTCTTAATAACTAGGGCTGTCATTTATTTTCCTTAACTTGGCTATTTGGATGGTGAATTAATAACTGATCAGAATTTCTTTCCACAATAAAACGCTTAAGTGGAGCAACTGCTGGAGGAACAACAGCCTCCCCAGTCCTTAGATCAAACTCTGCGCCATGAAGCCAGCATTCAATCCGATAACCATTTAACTCACCTTCGCTAAGTGAGGCTTCTGAGTGAGAACATGTATCTTCCACAGCGAAAACTTCTTCTTTTATTTTCACTAAACAGACAGGAGTGGTATCGACCATGATTTTCATGGGCTTTCCTTCAATTAAGGTATTGAAATCAATTTCTAATGAACTCATGAGGAAACTTTCCCCAACTCACGATCAATGTGATCGATCAATCGGGTCTCAATAACTTCATTCTTTATGTTTCGAAGAAACTCAGCAAAAAATCCACGAATCACCAAGCGTCGTGCTTCGGTTTCGTCAATGCCACGTGCCATCAAATAAAATAACTGTTCATCATCAAATCTTCCAGTGGTGCTGGCGTGCCCTGCTCCGACAATCTCGCCAGTTTCAATCTCTAAATTTGGAACAGAATCTGCTCGCGCACCATCTGAAAGTAATAAATTCCGATTTACTTCATAAGTATCTGTGCCCTCTGCTTTAGCGCGAATTGCAACATCACCAAACCAAACCGTACGAGCGTTTTCTCCAAGCAATGCACCTTTATAACTGACGCGCGAACGGCAATTTGGGGTTGAATGCTCTACGTGAACGCGATGCTCTAAATGTTGCTCGCTTCCCGCAAAGTAAAGGCCATAAAGATCCACTCCTCCACCACTGCCTTCGAAATCTACGCGTGGGAGTAAACGCACTAATGAGCCGCCGAGGGAAACTTCAATTGAAGTCAAATGAGAATCTGGGCCAACGATGGCTTGATGCCGTCCCAGGTGCACAGAGTCATTTGACCACTCTTGTAGCGAGATAAAAGTTAAATCACTACTAGCACCTAAAATCATTTCAACATCTTCAGCCAAATTGGCGGAACCACTATTTTGAATAATCACTGTGGCTTTCGAAAAGGCTCCAACCGAGATAATAATTCGTTCGTAAGTAGCCCCGTTAGCGGAAGAGCCGGTGCGGTCTATAAATATTGGTTCGGCTACAGATAGATCCTTCGGAATATCGATCTTTAAAATATCTGCAGCGTTTTCAATGGTACGAAGTGCCACTACATCTGTTGGAACAATTTTCGCAGGAACATTTTTATTAGAGATTGTTGAAACCAAAACTCCACTGTTCTCAGAGACATTTCGTACCATCGGCGTTCCAGCAATCGCACTTCCATCATGCAAACCTGCTAAACGGTTAAGTGGAGTAAAGCGCCAATCCTCATCACGTGGTCCTGGAGTTAAATAATTTGAGGCAAGCGCGGTCATTAACCAACAGCCCCTTCCATCTGCATTTCAATTAAGCGATTTAATTCAAGCGCATACTCCATGGGTAACTCACGGGCAATTGGCTCAATAAATCCACGGACGATCATCGCCATAGCTTCATCTTCGCCAAGGCCACGAGACATTAGATAGAAGAGTTGGTCATCACTAATTCGCGAAACCGTTGCTTCATGTCCCATCTCTACATCATCTTCACGCACATCCACATAAGGATAGGTATCTGATCTTGAAATGGTGTCAATCAATAGTGCATCACATTTGACAGTGCTCTTGGAATGGTGTGCACCTTCTTGCACTTGTACCAACCCACGGTAAGAGGTACGTCCTCCGCCACGTGCTACTGATTTTGAAATGATTGTTGAAGATGTATACGGCGCCGCGTGAACCATCTTTGCTCCGGCATCTTGATGTTGACCTTCTCCAGCAAATGCGATCGAAAGAGTTTCACCTTTTGAATGCGCACCCATCATGAACACCGCAGGGTATTTCATGGTGACTTTAGATCCAATATTTCCATCGATCCATTCCATGGTTGCACCTTCGTGACAGACAGCACGCTTGGTTACCAAGTTATAAACATTGTTTGACCAGTTTTGAATGGTCGTATAACGCACACGTGCATCTTTCTTTACGATAATTTCTACAACAGCAGAGTGCAAAGAATCAGAAGAGTAGATCGGCGCGGTGCAGCCTTCTACGTAATGCACATAAGAACCTTCATCAGCAATAATCAAAGTACGCTCGAACTGGCCCATATTCTCAGTATTGATCCGGAAATATGCTTGCAAAGGAATCTCAACATGAACTCCCTTGGGAATGTAAACGAAAGATCCACCAGACCATACAGATGTATTCAATGCAGCAAATTTGTTATCGCCGACCGGGATTACGCTTCCGAAATACTCTTTGAAAATATCTTCATGCTCACGCAGAGCTGTATCTGTATCTAAAAAGAGCACTCCTTGGGCTTCTAAATCTTCACGGATTGAGTGGTAGACAACTTCAGATTCATATTGCGCAGCAACTCCAGAAACTAATCTCTGTTTTTCTGCTTCAGGAATTCCAAGACGGTCATATGTATTCTTGATTTCATCGGGCAGCTCTTCCCAAGTCGTTGCCTGTTTTTCTGTGGATCTGACGAAGTATTTAATTTGATCAAAAAATATGCCTGAGAGATCAGATCCAAACGTTGGCATCGGCTTCTTTTCGAAGAGTTTTAATCCCTTTAATCTCAGATCAAGCATCCACTGTGGTTCGCTTTTTTTCGCGGAGATATCGCGCACTACATCTTCGTTCAATCCACGTTTAGCGTTTGCTCCCGCATCACTTTTATCTGACCAACCAAATTCGTAATTTCCGATACCGTCTAACTCTGGGTGCGCGATTGATGTCATCTTTTTCTCTCTCCTAGTTACTTAGATGTGCTTGTTAAAGTTAATGGAACAAATGTTGTGCAAACCCCATCGCCATGAGCAATAGTTGCCAATCTCTGAACATGAGTGCCAAGCAGTTTTGAAAATAATTGCGTCTCGGCTTCGCAGATCTCAGGAAATTCAGAAGCAACGTGAGCTATCGGACAATGATGTTGGCAAAGTTCAATCCCCGCACCCATCTGATGAGAACTAGCCGCATAACCTTCATCATTCAAAAATGTGACCAACTCATCTACAGAAACTTGACCATCGCTCGCAACTTTTCTTTCCATCTCTTGTGCTCGATGTTGTGCGAAAGGGGCAACGCTTCCCGATATGCCAGATGCATTAGCCATAAATCTGAGGGCGGAAATCGCTAAATCATCATAAGAGTGTTCAAATTGCGATCTACCAAAATCTGTCATTACAAAAACTTTTGCCGGCCGGCCACGACCAATTGCGCTACTTCCAACCTTTGGCTCTCTGGCTTCAAGCGTTCCTTCACTTACCAGGGAATCTAGATGGCGCCGGATACCAGCTGGAGTGATTCCAAGCCGATCTGCCAATTGGGCAGCGGTTGCGGGGCCACTTTCAAGGATGGCGCGCGCGATAACCTCTCGGGTCCTGAGTTCATCGTTTTTCACAACGATAGTGTTGCGTAATTCACGTACGCCTGCAACTTGACTCGCACTAGGGTTAGTGCGTGCTCAAGAATCGGTTAAATCGCCTTCCTGCCTTGCTTCTTGGGGCGCAGATTGCCTTGATCATCACCGGCGGAGCTGTCCGGCTCACAAAATCTGGCTTAGGGTGCCCAACTTGGCCGGAATGCGCAAAGGGTTCATACACCCCTTCAGAAGATCAAGTTGAACCGCTAATCAACATTTGGATTGAATTTATAAATCGAATGCTGACCTTTATTTTGGTGGCATTGGCTATCGCGACTTTTGGATGGGTATTAAAAAGCGGCCGCAAAAATTTACGTCTTCTTTCTTTTTTGCAAATTTTTGGAATATTTGGTCAAGCGGTTTTAGGTGGAATTACCGTCTTAACGAAATTAAATCCGGCTGCTGTTGCTAGCCATCTACTGTTATCGATCGCCTTGATTTATGGCGCAGTAGTACTAAATGAACGTTCCCGGGATTATCCAAAAGCAGCACCATTGACTTATGCCGGTGTTTTACTAGTTCGTGTTGTTTTCTCACTGACTTTATTGGTGATTAGTGTTGGGACTGTTGTTACAGGGTCCGGTCCGCACGCAGGCGACCGCACTGCGCCTCGTTACAATTTTGATCTTCGGATGGTCACCTGGCTGCATGCTGATTTAGTTATCACTCTTTGTGGTGCGATCTTTGCGCTGTACTTACTGCTAAAGCTAGCGCCAATATCTTCTTCACCTGAAGCTCGAGACAATCATCTTAAATTGATGAGAACATTTATATTTTTGGTGCTGATTCAAGGGGGCATTGGGTACCTCCAATATTTCACCGGGGTCCCGATAATTTTGGTCGGCCTCCACCTGCTTGGTTTATCTTTAGTCTGGCTTACCGCCTGCAAATTGCTAATCCGTACCAGCAGTAAACGCCACGCAAAACTCTCCTAAATCCAAATTAACCCACCTTGCTCTTTGGGTTAGATAGGCTTTCAAATATGGCGTCCAGTCCAGTTAGTCCAGGTAGTCCAATTAATACAGAGATTCTCGGTTGGAATGATCTAGATGATCAGGCGATTTCATACGCTCGCGCCCTTGCTGCCGATGCGGTGCAACGGGCCGGAAATGGTCATCCAGGAACGGCGATGGCTTTAGCCCCCGTGGCTTATCTTTTGTTTCAACACCACATGCGTCATGACCCTCGGGATCCCAAGTGGATCGGGCGAGATCGATTTATCCTTTCATGTGGTCACTCTTCACTAACTTTGTACACCCAACTTTTTTATTCTGGCTACGGATTAACTCTTGATGATTTAAAAGAGTTTCGGAAAAAAGATTCGGCCACTCCAGGACATCCTGAATTTGGTCATACAACCGGAGTGGAAACAACTACCGGTCCGCTTGGTCAGGGAATTGGAAATGCTGTTGGAATGGCAATGGCTGCTCGTTATGAACGTGGGCTTTTCGATCCAAAAGCCGCCCATAATAAATCAATATTTGATCATCACATCTATGTGCTCGCCTCCGATGGCGATCTTCAAGAAGGAATTAGCGCGGAAGCTTCTTCAATCGCCGGCTTGCAAAAACTAAGTAATTTAATTGTGATTTACGACGACAACAAAATTACAATTGAGGGCGATATAGAACTTTCATTTACCGAGGATGTAAGTGCAAGATATCGTTCATATCATTGGAATGTAATTGAAGTCGGAACTTTACCAAGTGGTGAAGTTGATCTAGTTTCATTAAACACTGCAATTAATCAAGCCAAATCTCAAACTGTTGCTCCAACTCTTATTAGATTAAAAACTGTAATCGCTTGGCCCGCACCGAAACTGCAAGGCAGTTCTAAATCGCATGGTTCTGCACTCGGTGTTGAAGAAGTCGCAGCAACAAAAGTAGCCCTTGGCCTAGATCCAAAAGAAGATTTTGCAATGCCAACAGAAGTTCTTGCTCATGCAAGAAAAGTATTAGACCGAGCAGCGACTTTGCGGAATGAATGGGATAAGAAATTCGATAATTGGCGCAATGAGAATAAGGAAGCCGCCGAATTGTCTGATCGATTGGCAAGTAAAGAATTACCAAAGAATTGGCGTGCTTCACTACCTGAATTTTCTAGTGATAAAGAGATCTCAACACGCAAAGCCTCTGGGGATGTAATCCAAAAATTAGCAGCGCTTTTGCCCGAGATGTGGGGTGGTTCAGCTGATTTAGCAGAAAGTAATAACACTACGATCGAAGGAGCAAAATCCTTCCTACCTTCATCTTCATCCTCGTCTTCCGCGGA
>WLKK01000062.1 GCA_009701305.1 Actinomycetota bacterium
ACTTAGCTGATGAAATTAATGGCCCAATCAAATTCGGAAAAGTAATTTCCATAGAAGAGATTACTGAGTATAAAAAACCAATCAGATGGGTGAGCGTCGATGTTGGTGAGATTCGCAATGTAATTTGTGGGGCCCAAAATTTTAAAGTTGGTGATCATGTTGTTGTCGCGTTACCTGGCGCTCTACTTCCAGGACCTTTCCCAATCACCGCGAGAGAAACTTACGGTCGCACCAGCGATGGAATGATCTGCAGTGCTAGAGAATTGGGAATGGGAGATGACCACACTGGAATCTTGGTCATAAGTGCACAAGATGCACCGATTGGTAGCGATGCGATTGCAACTTTAGGATTAGATGAAAAGATTTTCGATATCGCGATTAATCCAGATCGTGGCTACGCAATGTCTATCCGCGGGATTGCTCGCGAGATTGCAACGGCATTAAATCTTGATTATCTAGATCCAACCTCATTAGTAGAAGTAAATGATTCGAAAGAGCTATCCGGTCCAATTAAAGTGAAAATTAAAGAGGGTGCTGACCGAATTCACCTTCGCTCTGTTTCTGGAGTAAATCCAGATGCACCATCTCCGCTTTGGATGGTTCGCAGATTACAAATGTGTGGCATGAGATCTATCTCTATCGCAGTTGATATTACAAATTACGTAATGATCGAATTAGGACAGCCGCTACATGCCTTTGATTCTGATCGCATTAAAGGTGCCATTACTGTTCGAGTGGCAAAAGAAATTAAGTCAATCAAAACTCTTGATGAACAAGAACGCGAATTATTCGGAGAAAATCTATTAATCGCTGATGATTCAGGAGCGCTAGCAATTGCCGGAACTATGGGCGGATTTGAATCCGAAGTAACCTCTAAAACCAAGGCTATTACGATTGAAGCAGCTCACTTCGATTCAGTCATGATTGCCAAAAATGCTCGCTCCCAAAAATTATCAACGGAAGCTTCACGACGGTTTGAACGCGGCGTAGATCCACAGCTCACACATATTGCATCGATGCGGGCAGTAAATCTTTTGGTTGAGCACGCTGGAGCAAAGTACATTGGCTTTAATGTGGTAGATAATTTAATCCCTGCGCAAAAGATCGACTTTGATCCACAAGCTCCAAGTAAAGTTATTGGTGGAAATTACAGTAACGAAGTAGTAAGAGGAGTTCTGCTTGCAATTGGTTGTGAAATTAGTGAAGGCAAAAATGGGCATTGGCAGATTACCAGCCCTTCTTGGCGACCAGATTTAAATGTAAGTATTGATCTCGTCGAAGAGGTAGCTAGGCTAAATGGTTATGAAAATATTCCATCCATTCTTCCTGCCTCACCACTCAGTAGGGGATTAACTCCAGCGCAACGTCGTCGCAGACGCGTAGTACAACTGCTAGCTAATCGAGGATTAACTGAAGTTCAAAGTTACCCATTTATCAGTGCTGAAACTATTTCGATGATGGGCTTTACTGGAGATCGCGCAAAAGCGTATCGACTAGCAAACCCAATCTCAGAAGAAGAACCATTTTTAAGAACGCATTTAGTTCCTGGATTGATTCAAGTTGGGTTGAAGAATTTTAGTAGGGGAGTGAGATCACTTGGCATTTTTGAAATTGGAAATATATATCGAGCAGTAAATGAACCATCTGATTCACCAATTCTTGGAGTAGATGCAAAACCATCGGCTGAAGAGATTGCTAAATTATTAGCTCATGTTCCCAAGCAACCGCTTTGCGTTGGTGGATTTTTTGCCGGTGCGTTAGAACGTGAGAGTTGGTGGGGCCAGGGTCGGAATTTTGATTGGAGTGATGCAACGCAGGCCGCCGTTGAAGTAGTTCGAAGTTGCGGATGGGAACCTACGATCCACGCAAGTGATTTTGCTCCATGGCATCCTGGGCGATGTGCAGAGTTGCGAGTCAATGGAGTCATGGTTGGACATTCAGGGGAGTTACATCCACGAGTTATATCTGCGCTGGGATTACCTGAGCGCGCCGGAGCGTTTATGGTCAATCTCGATGCAATTGCTTATCCTGAATCGGTAAAAGCCAAAGCGATCACAACTATGGTTCCAACAATTCAAGATATAGCGCTGATTGTTAGTAGTGAAGTTGTGTTAGTTGATTTAATAAACGCATTAACTCAAGGTGCTGGCTCCTTGCTAGAGAAAATTGAGTTATTTGATCGGTACACGGGACCAGGGGTGCCTGAGGGGCAAATTTCCTACGCTTTTACGCTCACCTTCAGGGCCGCAGATCGCACCTTGACCGCCGAAGAGGTTGCTGGTCACCGAGCTAGTGCAATCGAGAGCGCCAACAAGGCCTGTGGTGCGGTGCTCCGAACTTAAATCCGCTATTTGAGCCGATTTTAATGCATAAAATTGCATAACAACGCATAAATACTGTATATTATGAGAATGAAAATCGGAGTGGTTGGCGCCAGCGGTTATGCCGGTGGGGAGTTACTACGTTTGTTGAGCACACATCCCGAATTTGAAATTTGTGCGGCGATGGCAGCTTCATCAGCTGGAACTCAGATCACCGAAATCCACCCCCATCTACGTTCCTTTTCAGATCAAAAATTTACTGCGGTAGATATCGCATTACTCAACTCTTTAGATTTGGTTTTTTTAGCATTGCCGCATGGAGAGTCAGCTAAATTAATTTCACAGTTAAAAACTCCAAAGATTGTTGATCTGGGAGCCGATTTTAGATTAGAAAGTGCCGAATCCTGGAATAAATTTTATAGTGGAACGCATGCTGGAACTTGGACTTATGGTTTGCCAGAAATGCCAGGAGCGCGAGAGAAAATTAAAAACGCAACGCACATTGCAAATCCGGGGTGTTACGCAACCGCAATTTCAGTGGGGCTATTGCCGTTAATTCCATTTATAACAAATGAAGGATTGAAGGAGATAACTATTGTCGCGGCTTCCGGCACGACTGGAGCTGGAAGATCATTAAAGAATAATTTGCTTGCAAGTGAAGTTATGGGTTCTCTGTCTGCATATAAAGTTGGGGGAGTTCATCAACACACTCCTGAGATTGAAGAGAATATTCAACGGATCACAAAAAAAGAGATAAAACTTTCTTTTATTCCAATTTTAGCGCCTATGCCAAGAGGAATTTTGGCAACTATCAGCGCTACGGTCTCTGCTGACATAACATTAACTCAATTACAAGATACTTTTGAAAATGCATATGCGAAAGAATTTTTTATTGAAGTTTTAACTCAAGGTGAAACATTACAAACATCTTCCTTGACTGGAAGCAATGGATTGCAAATTCAGATTTCTTTGGACAAACGAACCAACAAAGCAATTATTATTACTGGGATAGACAATTTAGGAAAAGGTGCTGCTGGGCAAGCAATTCAAAATGCAAACCTGATCTGTGGATTTGTCGAAAACACTGGATTAACTCCAGTTGGGCTGCACGCATGACAAACAATCCCAAAGGATTTTTAGCAATAGGCGTGGCAGCCGGATTGAAAAGTAGCGGTTTGCCAGATTTAGCGTTGATTCAAAATGTGGGTCCGCAAAAAAGTGCTGCTGCGGTCTTTACTAAGAATCGGGTCATTGCAGCCCCTGTTATATGGAGTCAACAGGTGATAAAAGATGGAAAGATTGAAGCAGTTCTACTTAATTCCGGTGGCGCTAATGCATGCACTGGACCTGAGGGTTTCGCAGATACTCACAAAAGCGCTGAAATTGTTTCGGAAAGTTTAGGGATTTCTTCTTCAGATACTTTTATTTGTTCAACCGGTTTAATTGGTGTTCGACTTCCAATGGACAAAATTGAATCAGGCGTCGCACTGGCGGTGAGCACGCTCAATTCAGATGATTGGGATGGTGCGGCAAATGCAATTATGACAACTGATTCCAAACCTAAAATTGCTAGAGCAAATTTTGAAGGAAGTTCATTTATCGGAATCGCAAAAGGTGCTGGAATGTTGGCACCCTCTTTGGCCACAATGCTTTGCGTGCTGGCAACCGATGCCATAGTCGATTCAAAAGAATTGAAGCAAGCGCTCGATTATGCAACAGAACAAACATTTGACCGTATAGATTCAGATGGTTGTACATCAACCAATGACACGGTTTTGCTGATGGCTTCAGGATCCTCTGGGGTAAAAATTTCCCTGGAGAACTTAAAGGCACAATTAGTAGGAGTCTGCTCCTCGCTAGCTCATCAATTGATTAGTGATGCAGAAGGACATACCAAAATAATTTCTATTAAAGTAATTAACGCTGTTGATGAAAATGATGCCGTAGAGGTTGGACGGGCCTGTGCACGTAATAATTTATTGAAATGCGCAATATTTGGTGAGGATGCCAATTGGGGACGCATTCTCGCAGCGGTAGGAGTCACAGATGCAATTTTTGATCCAGCAGATTTGGATGTATCGATAAACGGAGTCATGATTGCAAGAAATAGCGCCCCTTGGGCCGATCGTGATCTTGTCGACATGAGCGGCAAAGATGTCTCAATTTTGATTGATTTAAAAAGTGGAAACTCTGAAGCAATAGTTTGGACTAATGACTTAAGCACAATGTACGTACATGAGAATTCAGCGTACTCATCATGATTATCATTAAATATGGTGGACATGCCATGACTGATGCAAATCTACAAATGGCATTTGCAAATGAAATAGTTGCATTGCAAAGAAGTGGCAAGCAACCAGTTGTTGTGCACGGGGGAGGACCTCAAATAGAAGCAGCATTGGAAAAACTTGGGATTCAATCAAAATTTATATCTGGATTACGGGTTACTACTCCAGAGATTATGGATGTTGTCCAGCAGGTTTTATGCGGAGAAGTTCTGAGATCTGTTGTTAGCTCAATCAATAAAGCCGGTGGAAAAGCCGTTGGCATTACCGGCCGGGATTCAAATTTGATAACTGCGATACGTAAACCCAAGCTAGTTAATGGTGAATCAATTGATTTAGGTTTGGTGGGCGAGATTGCCGAGGTCGATCCATCATTAATTAATTCCCTTTTATCCGAGGAATTCATTCCGGTAATTGCACCAGTAAGTCAAGATAAATCTGGCGTACCGTTAAATGTAAATGCAGATATAGCAGCAGGTGCAATCGCAGGAGCATTAAAGGCTGAGTTGGCTCTGTTTTTAACTGATGTACCGGGCTTGTATGAGAATTGGCCAGATGAGAGTTCTTTGATTAACGAAATTTCAGTTACTGAAGCGCGTAAATTACTACCTGCTTTAAACGCGGGAATGATTCCTAAAATCACCGCTTGCTTAAATGCTATCGACTCGGGAGCGAGTTGCGCTCGAATAAGTGATGGCAGAATTTCCGGTGCGATTACAAATGCAGTATCTGGTTTAGTCGGAACGTTGGTGCATTCATGAGTATCTCTGAACAGTGGAATGATCTATTCACCGCAAATTACGGATCCCCAAGGTTGTTACTAACTGAAGGTAAGGGCTTGCTCGTAAAAGATAGCAACGGTCGGGAGTATCGTGATTTTCTTGGTGGTATTGCAACCAACATAGTTGGTCACGCGCATCCCAAAGTGATAAAGGCTGTCGAGGATCAGGTTAGAACTCTTTCGCATGTTAGTAATTTGTATGCACATCCCCAAGTTTTAGAATTAGCAAAGAAATTACAATCGTTGGTTAACGATGATTCTGCGAGAGTATTTTTTTGCAACTCGGGCGCGGAAGCAAATGAAGCGGCGATCAAGGCTTCACGTCTAACTGGAAAATCTAGAATTGTCGCTTTCACAAATAGTTTCCACGGTAGAACAATTGGAGCACTTTCCATAACAGGACAGCCAGGTAAAGCTGCGCCGTTCGAACCGCTGCTTCCAGGAGTGAAATTCCTCAAATATGGAGATTTTAAAAGTTTGAAAAGAGGAATTACCAAACGTACTGCGATGGTGATGATTGAACCCATCCAGGGAGAAGCCGGAGTCTTAACTCTGCCTAAAGGTTTTCTCAAATCTGTTAGAGAAAGATGTGATGAAGTTGGCGCATTACTTGCAATTGACGAAGTACAAACCGGAATGGGAAGAACTGGAAAGTGGTTTGGCTACCAACATGAAGGCATCAAACCGGACATCATCACGCTGGCCAAAGGACTCGGCGGCGGATTACCACTGGGCGCCATGATCGCACTTGGTGAAAGCGCGAAGTTATTTACTCCCGGAACTCATGGTTCAACTTTTGGTGGCAATCCAATAAGTGTGGCTGCTTCACGTGCAGCAATTTCGGTAATCGAAGATGATCAATTACTTTCAAAAATTTCTGCATTTGGTGAACTGATAATCAGCACAGCTCAAACATTTCCAAAAGTGAAAGAAGTTCGTGGCGCCGGGCTATTGATCGGAATCGAATTTATTGAACCAATTGGATCAGAGATCTTGGCAGCTTTGGAAGATCGTGGATTCTTGGTTAACTCACCCAATGCCACCACGATTCGTATTTCACCACCACTTATTGCATCCGAAACAGATGTAAATGAATTTTTGGTGGCTTTGCGCGCAATATTGGTAGGTAGATTATGAGTACTCCACACACAAAAGTAGCTCGACAGGAAATAATTAAAGATTGGATCACCCAAGGCAGCATTCACTCGCAAATCGAAATTGTTGATCGATTGAAAATTTCGGGGTTCGAAGTGACTCAAGCAACTGTCAGTCGTGATTTAGAGGAGATTGGTGCGGTACGCGGTAGAGATTCACAAGGAGATCCAAATTATCGAATCAATCAAGAAGCAGGTGATGAGCCATTAAGTAAAGTTTCCCGGCTAATCAGCGATTTATTAGTAGATGTGAAATCAAGTGGCAATTTAACAGTTTTGCGTACTCCACCTGGCGGTGCTCAATTACTAGCAAGCGCTTTAGATAGGGCTTCAAGAGCGGGCACTATTCCAGAAATAATCGGCACAATTGCTGGAGATGACACAGTGTTAGTTGTTTCGAGCCAAGCTGATGGCGCTGAGCGAAACGCACAGTTATTACTGAGTTTGGCACAATCGGAACAGATATGATTTTGATCAGTTACGACATTCATTTTTGTAAAAAGTTAGGGGAGATGTAATGGCGCTTTGGGGTGGCAGATTTGCAGATGCTCCTTCGGATGCACTTGCAGCGCTCTCTCGTAGCGTGCATTTTGATTGGAGATTAGCCCCATACGATCTTGATAGCAGCCAAGTGCATCTTACAAATCTATTAAATTCAAAAATTGTTTCGCAAAAGGATTTTGAGAAAATTAAGGCCGCGATTAATTTATTAAGAGTTGATGTTGTTTCGGGAAAAGTTTTGCCCAATAGCGGTGATGAAGATGTCCACTCAGCATTAGAGCGGATTCTCAGTGAGCGGATTGGTGAGATTGGCGGTTCATTAAGAGCCGGAAGATCACGTAATGATCAAATTGCCACAGATTTGCGACTTTACTTAAGAGATGTTGGCGTGGGGCTGGCTCAATTACTTTTAGCTTTAGAGAAGGCGTTAGCAAAACTTGGTGCAGATTATGCTGATGCGCCAGCACCAGGTTTTACCCACTTACAACATGCTCAACCAGTAATTTTCGGTCACGAGTTGGCTAAACATGCCCACGCAATCTCCCGAGATATTGAAAGATTACAACAATGGTGGGAACGCACCGGTGTCAGTCCGCTGGGAGCTGGAGCCCTATCTGGATCAGCGCTATCAACAGATCCAGTATTAAGTGCACATACTCTTGGATTTCATAGTTCTGCCGAAAATAGTATTGATGCAGTACGTGATCGCGATTTCGCTGCTGAATTTTTATTTATCGCCGCATTGATTGGGGTACACCTATCTCAAATCGGGGAAGAGTGGACGATCTGGGCGACAACTGAATTCGGTTGGGCAAAATTAAATGATGCTTATTCAACTGGCTCATCAATAATGCCGCAAAAGAAAAATCCAGATATTGCCGAATTAGCACGTGGAAAATCCGGAAGATTGATTGGCGATTTAACTGGCTTGTTAGTTACCTTAAAAGGTTTGCCATTCGCATACAACCGGGATCTACAAGAGGATAAGGAACCAGTTTTTGATGCGGTTGATACTTTAGAGATTCTTTTGCCGGCTTTGACTGGAATGGTCTCGACCACAATTTTTGATCGTGAAAAAATGGCAACAGGGGCACCACTTGGTTTCTCATTGGCAACCGAGATTGCAGATTTTCTAGCAAAAGAAGGGGTTGTTTTCGCACAAGCCCATGAGATTGCCGGTAAGGCTGTGGCTTTATGTGAAAGTAGCGGACGCCAGCTTGAAGATTTGAGCCTTGCTGAGTTATCTAACTTGCATCCCAAACTTACTGATTCGGTAAAGAAATCATTAACTGTTAAAGGTGCGCTAGAGGCGCGCGATAGTTATGGAGCAACATCGCCAAAACAGGTACGCGCCCAATTAAGCAGATTAGATACGCTTATGGTTTCCCAACAAAAATGGATAGAAGCCAGAGTGATTGATCTATGAGTGAGAACTCTTTACTGACCGAACTGGAATGGCGCGGTTTAATTTCGCAGACCACCGATCGAAAAGAGTTATCTGAAGCTTTAGATAAGAAACCGTTGACTTTGTACGTGGGTTTTGATCCAACAGCACCAAGTTTGCATGTTGGAAACCT
>WLKK01000063.1 GCA_009701305.1 Actinomycetota bacterium
CCTGGTGCGTCCCTTACCCAACTCAATGCAATCTCAAGTGGCGCGGCCCCTAATCCGTCGGCAGCAGTGCTTACTGCTGTAACAATTTGCTTAGATCGAGCATCAAGATAATTTGCCACAAATGGACCTAGATGTGGACTTGCCCCACGTGAATCAGCCGGAATTCCATTTTGATATTTTCCAGTCAATACGCCACGACCTAATGGTGACCAAGCTAAAACACCTACTCCTAGATTTTGAGCACAGGGTAAAACTTCATTCTCAATCTTGCGGTTGAGGAGTGAGTACTCATTGTGAGTTGCGCAAATTTCGGCACGTCCAGCCCCTGAACTTTGCAATGTTATGGCGCGCGCGCTTTGCCATCCTGAAAAATTTGAAATACCTACATATCTAACCCGACCAGAGTTAACCGCTATATCCATCGCCGAAAGAGTTTCTTCCACTCTTACAGTTGGATCCCATGCATGTATCTGCCATAAATCAACATAAGTTGTATGTAATCTTTTTAATGATTCATCTAAATCTCGTAGGAGCGCTCCTCGCGAATTATCAATTTCACGTCCAACGATTCCGGCTTTTGTGGCAATTACAATATCCTCGCGTGGAATCATCGTTCCTATTAGCCCACCGATAACCCTTTCACTATCTCCATCACAGTAACTTGCAGCTGTATCGATAAAGGTGCCACCAGATTCAGTGAAAATACGCAACTGCTCAGCAGCTTCATGCTCATCCGTATCGCGGCCCCAGGTCATGGTGCCAAGACCAATCGCAGAGACCCGCAATCCACTATTGCCTAGTTGTCGTTGTTCCAACTGCGAGCGCTCCTTTCATGATTTCGATGGTTTTCGGCTAACCTCTCCGGAGGGTATCTAAGGGAGGCTCGTTGGCAAGCATTATTTTGGTGCGACACTCAAGAAGTACTGCAAATACTGCAGGAGTTCTTGCCGGCCAAGCCCCTGGAATCGCTTTGGATGAAGTTGGCTTTACTCAAGCACAAGGGTTGGTTTCCCGCATTGGTGAAATTGAAATTAAACGTGTTATTTCTAGCCCGCTACAAAGGTGTCTTGAGACCATAACTCCTTGGCATACCGCTCACGGCAAATCAACTATTGAGATAGACCATAATTTTATTGAATCGGATTACGGTAGTTGGACCGGACAAAAATTAAGTGAATTATCGAAAGAACCATTATGGAAAGAGGTCCAGAAAGAACCATCAAGGGTGACATTTCCAGCAGGTGAAAGTTTTAAGGCGATGTTTGATCGAGTATCAAAAGGGTTAGACCAAATTATTGGCAGTTTAAATGATGATGACAATGTAATTATTGTTAGTCATGGAGATATTATTAAGTTGGCTATTGCAAAGATTTTGGATTTACCTATTGATAATTTCCAAAAATTAGTGATTGACCCGGCATCTATTTCAATCGTAAAAGTAGAAAAACAAGAGGAATCAAAAAGAACTGCCCTGATTTCAATGAATGAATCTGGCACTCCTTTAAGTAAGTTGCTAGAGAATAAAGAATTGGCTGGTCTTGGTGGCGGTAAAGGGGATGGTGGGGGAGCATGAGTAGAAATATTTTTGATTTCCAAAACCCAGAACGATTTGTTGCCGGAACTGTTGGCATGCCAGGTGAAAGAACTTTCTATCTACAAGCTAAAGAAGGAATAAAAATCTCCTCCATAAGTTTAGAAAAAAGCCAAGTTGCATTACTTGCTGAAAGGATTCTTAATCTGCTTAAAGAGATGAATTTGCCGCCAAAATCAGTTATTCTCAAAGTTGATGATGCTCCACTAGAACTTCCTTTAATGGATGATTTCCGAGTCGGGGTAATATCTATAGCCTGGGATCCACAAACTCAACATTTAATAATTGAAGCTCAAGCAGGGGAATCTGAAGAAGTTGTTGATCACCAGATTACGGAAGGACCTGATCTTTTTAGAGTCACATTAACTTCCAGTATGGCTAAAAGTTTTGCTTTGCGTTCAAATGCATTGGTAAAAGCGGGTCGACCTCCCTGTCAATTTTGTGGAAATCCGTTAGATCCTTCTGCGCACTTGTGTCCGAGAGCCAATGGTTACCGACGTTAAAGCAGCGATAACTTACAAACCGATAGAGATATTGGGGAGGTTAGTTGATGCTTCCAATGCAACTCTTTTTGGGGTGTTAGAGGAAACAGAGATCAATGTGATTTACAAACCAATTTCAGGTGAGCGCCCACTTTGGGATTTCGAAGAGGGATCTTTAGCTGGACGCGAAGTAGCCGCGTATTTGACTAGTGAGTTCATGAATTTCAACATAGTTCCTTTTACAACTTTGCGTGAAGGTCCATTTGGATTAGGCATGGTGCAACATTGGATCGAAGTTGATGAATCTTTTGAAATTATTGAATTTTCACAAAGTGATGATGAAAGATTGCGAAAGATGGCACTGTTTGATGCCATTATCAATAATACTGATCGAAAGATTGGACACCTTTTGCCAACACAAGACGGTGAAATACTTGGTTGCGATCACGGAGTGACATTTCATGTCGAAGATAAGTTACGTACCGTTCTATGGCAGTGGCGGGGAACACCACTAAACCAAATAGAGATTGCGCAACTAGAAAGTTTTATCTCAAATTTCGAAAAATGGAGCGATTTAATTGCAAATTTACTGACCGAAGATGAGAAAGAGATCACGAAGCAACGAACTCTAGAACTCCTAGATTCAGGCAGATTTCCTTTCCCTTCCGAGGATTGGCCTGCGATTCCCTGGCCTCCGGTTTAGGTACTCTTTACCAATGCAAAGTTGGACATCCCTTTCGGTACCTAAGTACAGAGTTGAAGTCGCTTCCAAGGTCAAAATCTGGGACACCGAAGCACAATCAATCGCTGAGGTAAGCGAGAAAGATATTAAGTTATATGTTTGCGGAATAACTCCATACGATGCAACACACATGGGGCACGCCGCGACCTATCTAACTTTTGATCTCTTGCAACGGCTACTGATAATTCAAGGTAGAAAAGTCTCTTATGTGCAAAATATTACTGATGTTGATGATCCTTTACTGGAACGTGCAATAAGAGATAACTTGGATTGGCGAGATCTTGCTACTAAGGAAATTGAACTCTTTAAAGATGATATGAGCGCACTGCGAGTTTTGCCCCCAAGGCATTACATAGGAGCCGTTGAAGCGATTCCCCTAGTTGTTAAAGCGATCGAGAAACTAATCTCAAAGAATGCGGTTTATAAGATAGATAAAGATCTATATTTTGACATCTCCACAGATTTGAATTTTGGGGATCGATCACATTTATCAATTGATGAGATGATTGAAATTTTTGCTCAACGTGGTGGCGATCCAACTTTGGTTGGTAAACGAAATAAATTGGATTGTTTGTTATGGAGAGCCCATCGCGAAGGAGAACCAAGTTGGGATTCACCCTTTGGGGCAGGCCGACCTGGGTGGCATATTGAATGCACCGCCATCGCACTTGAGTATTTAGGTAGCTCAATCACAATTCAAGGTGGAGGCTCAGATTTAATTTTTCCACATCATGAAATGTGCGCAGCCCAAGGCGAGGTGATGAACAACGCAACTTTTGCTCAATATTTTATGCACACTGGAATGATCGGTTATCAAGGCGAAAAGATGAGCAAGTCAAAAGGTAATTTGGTTTTTGTATCAAAACTTCGAGAAGCTGGCATTGATGCAATGGCGATACGGTTAGCTCTGCTTGCTAATCATTACCGAAGTGATCGCGAATGGGATGATGCACTTTTGCAAAATGCTACTGAACGTCTAGATAGATGGCGAAAAGGTTTTGCTAAACCAGAAGGGCCTGAAATCGAGGAAACAATCTCAGGTGTAGTAGATGCACTCAACAATGATCTAGACACAACGAAGGCTTTGGCACATATTGATTCTTGGGTTGAGAAAGCGATCGCAGATTCAAACTCAGAAAAAAATTCTAAATTATCAAATTCCGGGACATTGGCAAGATTTGTTGATTCGATTTTAGGGATTGCGCTTTAACTAAAATTCAAGTTGATTCAAGTTGATTCAAGCTTGCGGGTTTTCTTCTCCACGTCTACGTAAATATCTTTCAAATTCACGGGCGATCGCTTCGCCAGTTGCTTCTGGTAGATCTGCTTCATCCTTGCTTTCCTCTAAAGATTTAACGTAATCAGCGATTTCTGAATCTTCTTGCGAAAGTTGATCTACACCAATTTCCCAGGCTTTTGCATCTTCAGGTAACTCTCCTAAGTCGATTGGCAACTCCAATAAATCTTCTAGATGATTTAGAAGTGACAAAGTTGCTTTGGGACAAGGGGGAGAAGAAACGTAATGCGGAATCGCAGCCCAAATAGATAATGCATCTATCTCTCTTTGATTGCAGGCATCTTGTATTGCACCCAAAATTCCAGTTGGGCCTTCGTAACGACTCATTTCAAGTCCAAGACGTTCACCGAATTCAGGTCTGGCAGCGGTTGCTGTTACTGGGATTGGGCGAGTGTGCGGAACATCGGCCAACAATGATCCCAAACAAACAACCATTGAGATGTCGAGATCTTCCCCGAGATCAAGTAATTGAGCCACAAAAGAGCGCCACTTCAAGGAAGGTTCAACACCGGAGACTAAAATTAGGTCGCGATCATAATTCGGTAATGAAACCCCTCGAACCGTAGTTGTTGGCCAGGTAAGTGAGCGGTTAAAAGATTCATCAACTGAGACGATTGGTCGATTATTTTGGTAATCGTAAAACTCTTCAGTATCAAATTCACCGATGGCTTGAACTGGCCAAATGCTCGCTAAATGTTCAACAGCAGCAGAAGCGGCTTCACCAGCATCGTTCCAGCCCGAAAAGGCCAAAATCATTATTGGTGATCTGAGTTCGGGTATGCCCAAGATCTCCATGGTCTAACACTAGAGCAGAAGGGTTAACCGTTACTCTTGGGTCAATGATGAGCCTGCGCCAAAGCCTTGTGAACCGGGTATTAGTGGCTGATGGCGCAATGGGCACCATGTTGCAAGCCCAAAACCCGACCATGGAGGATTTCCAAGGTTTGGAAGGGTGCAATGAGATCTTAAATGTCACTCGCCCGGACATGGTTGCTGCAGTGCACAATGCGTACCTTGAAGTAGGTGTCGATGCGATCGAAACTAATACCTTTGGTGCGAACTGGGCAAATTTAGCTGAATACGAAGCAGAAGATCGAATATATGAGTTAGCGCTAGCGGGGGCAAAAATTGCGCGTGAATGCGCAGATAATTTTTCAACACCTGAACATCCGCGGTATGTACTTGGCTCTTTGGGGCCAGGAACGAAGTTGCCAACACTAGGACATACAACTTATGAATATTTAAGAAATGCTTATGAAGTTGCCGCTAAAGGATTAATTGATGGCGGTTGTGATGGATTGTTAATCGAAACTGCGCAGGATCTTTTACAAGCAAAGGCAGCAGTCAATGGTTCTAGAACTGCTATCAAAAACGCAGGTAAAGATATTTACTTAATGGCACAAGTTACTGTGGAGGCAACCGGAACAATGTTGCTTGGTAGTGAAATTGGAGCGGCACTCACAGCGCTAGAGCCACTTGGAATTGATTCAATCGGCCTTAACTGTGCGACTGGTCCTACGGAGATGAGTGAACATCTTCGTCAGTTGTCTCAACAAACTGAAATTGCAATCACTTGTATGCCAAATGCCGGCTTGCCTGTCCTAGGTGCAAACGGTGCTCATTATCCGCTTTCTCCGATTGATTTAGCTAAAGCACTTAAGGTTTTTATTGACGATTATGGTTTAAATTTTATTGGCGGTTGTTGTGGAACCACTCCTGAACATCTCAAAGAGGTTGTCGCGATTGCGAATCTAGAGAAACCAATGATGCGAGTAATCCCAGTGGAAGCCTCAGTTGCTTCCTTGTACCAACAGGTCTCATTACGCCAAGACAAAACTTATTTAGCAATAGGTGAAAAAACTAACGCAAACGGATCTCGTGCGTTTAAAGAAGCGATGTTGTCGGAGAATTGGGAACAATGCTTGGAAATTGCCCGGGACCAAATCAGAGATGGCGCGCACATGTTGGATCTTTGTGTTGATTACGTCGGGCGTGATGGTGCAATCGACATGAGTCTTTTAGCAGAAAAACTAGCAACTTCCTCAACCTTACCTATCGTGCTTGATTCCACTGAACCCAAAGTAATAAAAGCTGGTTTAGAGAGATTAGGTGGTCGGGCGGTCATCAACTCAGTTAATTACGAAGATGGTGACGGAGCCGACTCGCGTTTTACCAAGATGATGGAGTTAGTTGGCGAACACGGATGTGCTGTAATCGCATTAACGATAGATGAAGAAGGTCAAGCCAGAACAGCAGATTTGAAAGTTGCGATAGCAACACGTCTGATCGAAGATTTAAAAAATAAATGGGGTATGAGAGTAGAAGACATCATTATTGATGCACTAACTTTTCCGGTAGCAACAGGCCAAGAAGAGACTCGTCGCGATGGCTTGGAAACCATTAATGCGATACGTGAGATTCGCCGACTTTATCCGGGGGTACAAACAACTTTAGGTGTAAGTAACATTTCTTTTGGTCTAAACCCTGCAGCACGGATTGTTCTGAATTCAGTCTTCCTACATGAAGCTGTAAACGCAGGTTTAACTTCAGCGATAGTCCATCCTTCAAAAATTACCCCATTTGCCCGAATTTCCGATGAGGTAAAAGAAGTTGCCCTTGATTTAATTTATGATCGCCGGAAATATGAGAATGATCTTGTTACATATGATCCACTGACCAGATTCCTGGACCTTTTTGAGGGAGTAGAGGCGGCTTCAGGGCGCGCAAGTAGAGCTGAAGAGTTGCTTCTTTTGCCATTACAAGAGAGATTGCAAAGACGAATCATCGATGGTGAACGGGCGGGGCTAGAAGCTGATTTAGATTTAGCAATGGCAGAAGGAATTAAACCCTTAGCGATCATCAATGACCACCTGCTTGAAGGAATGAAAACTGTAGGTGAGTTATTCGGTAAAGGTGAGATGCAACTGCCCTTTGTGCTCTCTTCCGCGGAAGTTATGAAATTGGCAGTGGCATTTTTAGAGCCAAAAATGGAAAAAACTGATGATGAAGGTCGTGGCAGAATTTTACTTGCCACCGTAAAAGGTGATGTACACGATATTGGAAAAAATCTGGTAGATATCATCTTGTCTAATAATGGATATGAAGTTGTAAATATCGGCATTAAACAACCAATCAACGCAATTCTTGAAGCAGCCGAAAATGAAAATGTGGATGTAATTGGGTTAAGTGGTTTATTAGTGAAATCTACCGTCATAATGAAAGAGAATTTGGAAGAGATCACGGCAAGAAAGCTGGATCAGAAATGGCCAATTATTTTGGGCGGTGCTGCTTTAACGAGGTCCTATGTTGAACAAGATCTCGCTGATCAATTCCCCGGAACTGTTAGATATGCAAGAGATGCTTTTGAAGGCTTACGTCTAATGGACACGTTAATGGGGATCAAGCGTGGAGTTGTAGGCGCGGAGTTGCCGGAGTTGAAAAAGCGTCGCACCAAGGTTACGTCTGCAGAGGTAAGCGTTGTAGATACCTTAAGAAGTGATCTTTCAATAAGTAATGAAATACCTAAGCCACCTTTTTGGGGGTCACGGGTTGTTAAAGGAGTTCCACTCGCAGATTATGCGGGAATGCTGGACGAGCGAGCACTATTTGTTGGCCAGTGGGGTTTGAAAAGTGCAAGAGGTGAGTATGAGGCAATGGTCGAATCAGAAGGACGTCCTCGGCTTAGGAACTTACTTAACGAGGTCCAAACCAATGCTTGGTTAGAAGCTGCTGTTGTTTATGGATACTTCCCTTGCTATAGCGAAGGTAATGATTTAATTATTTTAGAAGAGGATCAGAAAACTGAAAGAACGCGATTCTCTTTTCCACGGCAGAGAAGAGATCGACGTTTATGTTTGGCAGATTTTTTTACATCCAAAGAAAGTGGCAAGATTGATGTTGTCTCTTTCCATGTTGTGACAATGGGTGAGGCGATTAGCAAAGCAACAGCCAAATTATTTGCCGCCGGATCATTCCGGGAGTATCTAGAGTTGCATGGCTTATCGGTTCAACTTACCGAAAGTCTCGCTGAATATTGGCACGCACGAATTAGATCTGAAATAGGTTTTGCTAAAGAAGATAGTGCTGATCTGGCGGATCTTTTAGATCAAGGTTACCGAGGTTCACGCTACTCTTTTGGATACCCGGCCTGTCCAGATATAGAACAACAAGTACAACTCTGTAAATTACTAGAGCCAGAAAGAATTGGAGTTGAACTGTCTGAGGAGTTCCAACTACATCCGGA
>WLKK01000064.1 GCA_009701305.1 Actinomycetota bacterium
CCAAAGCGTCGTAAGAAAGCCGCTAAGAAAGCAGCTCCAAAGCGTCGTAAGAAAGCCGCTAAGAAAGCAGCTCCAAAGCGTCGTAAGAAAGCCGCTAAGAAAGCAGCTCCAAAGCGTCGTAAGAAAGCCGCTAAGAAAGCCGGTGCAGCAAAGCCTCGTCGTCGCCGTAAAAAAGCAGCGAAGGCAGCACCAGCAGCATAAGGATCTATTGAAAAAATCCCCATCGCTTCGGCGGTGGGGATTTTTTTATGACTTTAAATTATTGCTACCTAAGTAGACTCACCTAAATGGTGCGCAAAGCAGAAGTTGGAATTAAAGCCGGAAAGATCTCACCGATGCGCCAAGTTCCGGCCCAAATTATTCGCCCCGAATATGTTGGCAAAACTGGCCCAAGTAAATTCACTGGGTCAAATATCCCGAATGATGAAGTTATCGAAGTCATGCGAGCTGCCAGTAAATTAGCCGCAAATGCATTGGTAACTGTAGGGCGGTCAATTCTTCCTGGGGTAAGTACAGATTTTCTCGACAAAATTGGCCACGAATATTTATGTGACCATGGCGCCTACCCCTCAACATTGGGATATCGCGGCTTTCCGAAATCACTTTGTACGTCAATTAACGAGGTGATCTGCCATGGAATTCCGGACTCTCGGGAAATTTTGCCGACAGATATCGTAAATATTGATATCACCGCTTATCTCACTATTGATGGCGTTGGAGCGCACGGAGATACAAACGCCACCTTCTTGGCAAGTAATGAGGTAGATGACGCCTCATATCTGCTTGTAGAGCGCACAGAGGCCGCTCTAGCGCGCGCAATCGCCGCAGTAGTACCAGGAAGAGAAAGTTCGGTTATCGGACGGGTGATCGAGTCATATGCCAAACGTTTTAATTATGGTGTTGTTCATGATTTCACCGGTCATGGAATCAACACTGCTTTTCATACCGATTTGATCGTTCCGCATTACGACACCCCACACCACGCATTTCAAATTGAAGAGGGTATGACTTTCACGATTGAACCGATGTTGACTCTTGGCACTTACCAAAATCAGATGTGGGATGACGGCTGGACGGTACTGACAGCCGATGGCTCGCGGAGTGCGCAATTTGAACACACTCTTTTAGTTACCGCTACAGGGGCTGAAATCCTTACTCTGCCAACTATCTAATCCTGCTGGAAGTATTCTGGGATTATTCGGGAAAATGACAAGCAACTTGTGAAGAACCCACGGTAAGAAGTGCTGGTTCCTCAGTACGGCAGCGATCCTGAACTTTCCAACATCTGGTGTTGAAGACACAGCCCGTTGGTGGATTTGAAGGAGAAGGTAGATCTCCAGTTAAGACGATCTGCTCCCGGCCACGCTCTAACACTGGATCAGGAATTGGCACCGCTGATAACAAGGCTTTTGTGTATGGATGGTGTGGCTCAATATAAAGAGAGGAGGTTGGGGCAAGCTCCATAATTTTGCCGAGGTACATGACCGCAACTCGATCAGAGATGTGTTGTACTACTGAAAGATCGTGAGCGATAAAAAGGTAGGAAAGTCCAAAATCATCCCGTAAATCTTCCAGCAAATTAATGACCTGGGCCTGAATCGAAACATCAAGTGCTGAGACTGGTTCATCGGCAACTATAAATTTAGGCTTTAGCGCAAGTGCCCGGGCGATACCAATTCGCTGGCGTTGACCACCTGAAAATTCATGCGGATAGCGGTTGTAATGCTCTGGGTTTAATCCCACACGTTCCATCAAATCTTGAACTGAGGTTTTTATAGATTTACCGGCACCAGGATCGGTTACCCCGTGAATCTTGAAGCTTGCGCCAATAATTTGGCCGATTGAGTGGCGCGGATTTAGTGAGGAGTAAGGATCTTGAAAAATCATCTGCATCTTTGTCCGGAAAGGTTTCATCTTTCGGTGAGAGAATTTAGAAATCTCCTCACCTTCAAAGTAAATCTCACCTCCAGTTGGTTCATACAATTTCAAGAGCGAACGGCCAACCGTGGATTTTCCGCAACCAGACTCCCCTACTAATCCGAGAGTTTCTCCAGCATTTAATGTAAATGAAACGCCATTAACCGCCTTATTGCTGCCTTTTGCTCTGACAAAAATACTATTGCTAGTTAGCGGGAAAAACTTTTGCAAATCAACTACTCGTAACAATGGCTCACTCATCGATTCACCTGCCCAACAAGATGACACCTTGATGAATGCCCCGTACTAATTTCGACAAGAGCTGGCATCGTTAATTCGCAAGCACTTCCAGAAACCTCTGATTTACGCGCGCACCGAGGTGCAAAAGCACACCCTGCTGGTAATGAAATCAATGATGGCGGCTGTCCAGAAATTGTTTCTAGCCGCTGCAATTGCGGACGGTCCACCCGTGGGATAGAAGCCAATAGTCCGTGGGTGTACGGCATCTGTGGAGTCGCAAAAAGTTCAAAAACATTAGCTGATTCAACAATTTTTCCGGCATACATCACATTTATGCGGTCAGCAGAGCCAGCGACAACTCCAAGATCATGGGTAATCAAAATCATCGCCATGCCTAACTCTTTCTGTAAATCAGCGAGTAATTTCATAATTTGCGCTTGTACTGTTACATCAAGAGCAGTTGTGGGTTCATCTGCAATCAAAACTTTAGGATTATTTACCAGCGCCATGGCAATCATTACCCGCTGACGCATACCACCTGAGAATTGATGCGGAAAAGCGTTCAATCTTTTGCGGGCATCTGAGATTCCAACTAACTCCAAAAGCTCAATTGTACGTTTCTCGCTATCTTCTTGACTGCACTGATTGTGAATTTGATGCGCTTCAATAATTTGATTCCCAATTGTGTAATAAGGATGCAGCGCCGACATCGGATCTTGAAAAATCATCGCTACGTCATTGCCGCGAATTTCTCTCAATTCAGAACGTGGAATTGTTAAAAGATCAACTGGCCCCGCGCCAGTGTCTAATTTTGCACTTCCTGAGATATTTGCAATTTTTCGTGGGAGTAAACCCATTACTGCTAAATTTGTGACTGTCTTTCCAGATCCTGATTCCCCAACTATTGCAAGAGTCTCGCCACGATCAACTTTAAACGAAACTCCATCAACAGCTTTAACGATTCCATCGGGAGTTCTAAATTCAACTAATAAATTGTTTACTTCTAACAAACTCATGCGGCAACCCGAACCCGCGGATCAATAAATGCATACAAAATATCTACAATTAAATTCATCGCAATTACAATTGCGGCAGATAATAAAGTTGCACCGACAATTATCGGTAAGTCATACTCAACTACGGCGCTAAGTGAAAGCCGGCCAAGTCCAGGTAAATTAAAAACCTTTTCCGTCAAGATAGATCCGCCTAGTAACGCCGCAAAATCAAGACCAGCCATGGTTGCAATTGGTGCAAGTGCAGCACGCAAAGTATGTTTGCGTAAAATTACTTTTTCGCTTAACCCTTTAGCACGTGCGGTTCTAATAAAATCTTCGCTCAAAGTTTCGATAACTGCGTTTCGAACAAACCTGGTGTACAGCGCAGCAGATGCGAAAGCCAGGGTAATCCAAGGTAGCAACAGAATTTGCGCCCACTCTAAGGGATTTTCAAATAACGACGTGTAATTGCCTGAAGGGAACGGGATTATTCTCCACTTAATAACTACAAAGACTAGGAGCAATAGACCAGTAAGGAAGGTAGGTAGCGAGGTGCCAATCAACACAAATATGGTGCTCGCAGTGTCTGCAGATCTTCCGCGAAATCTAGCGGCTACTACCCCGAGAGTTATTCCGACGATCAGCCACAAAATCATCGCGCCGATTGCCAAAGAAGCAGTGACTGGAAGTGCCTGTCTAATTAAAGTTGTGACGCACTCATGTTCATTAAATGAGTATCCAAGACTTGGTGCAGGACAGTTAATCGCTGCAGCCCCTTCACCATAATTACGACCGGCAAACAAGCCACCAAGAAAAACTATGTACTGCTGCCAAAAAGGAATGTCATAACCGAGCCGAATTCGATTTGCTTCAATTATCGCTGGATTGTTGCAATTTTTTCCACAAGTAAGTGCTGCCGGATCAAAAGGTAAAAGTGCAAAAATTGCATAAACCGCAAAACTAACGGCGAATAAAATGGCAAGTGAGGTTGCGATACGACGCACTAAGTATCCAAACATCACTTACCTTTCCAAGATTAGTAATTAACTATTCATAAAAATTCCGGAGGAGATTATTCCCCTCCGGAATTTTCGATTTACTTACTTAGCTATTTGGATATCTCCAAATGATGGAGCGCCCTGTGGTTCCCAGAAGAAGACTCCGGTTAGTTTGGAGCCCCACATCTCTTGGGTCTTCGAGAAGACACCAGGGATAATCCACATTTGATCCATTACATACTGGTTAAGTGCAGCCCACTCGGCGCCTTGCTTAACCCGATCTGGCTCAGAGAGGTTTGCTTCTGCCCGTTTCTTGAACTCGGCATAAGTTGGATCTTTGCCAGCTCGTGACAATGGGAATCCATAGCCATCAAGCATAAGTTCAGGAATAACAGTTGAAGCATTTGCCCAATCTGGAGCCCAACCAGCACGAGATAAATCGCCCTGCTTGGTTGGATCTAGCACAACACTGTAGTAACTACCTGGCTCAATAAAGTTGAACTTCAAGATAATTCCTGAGTTCTTCTTAACTGAATCAATCCAGATTGTTGCAGCTTTTTTATTGGTATCTGAGTCTCCAATATCAAAAGTCAATCCAGTGGTAGTTGCTTTTTTGTAGACATCAGGACATGCGGTTTTTGCTTCTGCCATAAGTGCAGTTGCTTTCTCTGCATTTCCTTCTTCTTTCCAATCTTCATATCCTGTCGTCTTCTTGTAATCAAGACCCATCAAAGGCTTGATTACACCATCTGCTGGGTCGCCGGTAAAGGCTGCTCCGCCAGCAAGTGTTTGAAGAGCTGCGAAGTCACGTGCGTAATAGATCGCTTTACGGACCTGTACACAGGAAACTTTCTCAACGTTTACAGCCGAATAGGTGACATATGGATCGTAAACATTCATTGCCCGATCTTTCCAAGCTTCAACTGGCACACCAGCATCATCAAAGATGGTTGCTAAGTTGGTTGGAAGAATGCCGTCAAGTGACATTGATGCAGGTTCTGAATCATTGATCACAAGTTGATCACGAACTTCTTCGGCAAGACCAAAGCGAACAACGATCTTGTCTGGGTAAGCGTTACGAATTGGATCTGAATCTTTGCTCCACTTATCGTTACGGACTAACACCATTTCATCTTTAGCAACATACTTTTCAATTTTGTATGGGCCAGTTGAAACTGGGTGCATGTCGTACTTATCTCCATCATCACTGGCTTTTGGCACAGCACTAAATGAAAGGTAAGTAACAGTGTAGTTGAAGTCGCCTACAGCACGCGAAAGATTAAAGGTAATGGTTTTATTATCTGCTGAACAAGTAACTGCCTTGTCATAAGCTGCTGTGTCATTTCCATCACTCTTGTATGGTCCTTTATAAACAGAGGCACCATCTTTATCTTTTGGAATATCCAGCATTGAGATTGCATAACCTGGGCCATCAGTAATTACATCAGTTGCAAATGTACGTGAAACACCGTACTTCACATCTTCACAAGTTACTGCAGAACCATCTTCAAAGGTGACGCCATCTTGTAGGGTGAATTCCCAAGTTTTATTTCCATTTGATGCACGGCCGGTATCAGTTGCCATGTCTGGCACAACTGATGAGCCATCTGCACCTGCAGCACGCTTATATGCAGTTAATGTGCGGTGCATATAGGAGCCAAACCAAGCAATATGCTGGCCGGTGTAGTTACGATTTGGATCAGCATGCGTCCATGAATCTGAATGAGTCAGATAAGTAAGCGTGCCACCTCCGCTTGAAGCTGACGAGCAACCTACTAAACCTGCACCAAGCAACGTTACCGCTGCTAATGATGCAAGGGCCTTCCGTGCAATCCGGGAGCTTCCCGAAGTATTTTTAAACATATCTCCCCCTTAACGATGGATATGTCGATCTCTATATCTTTGTGAATATCGATATTAAGTTTTTTTAACATCTATGCAGTTACGTAGCTGCACAGAATTCTCTTTAACTTGCCTCACTCTTTGGATCAAGAGCGTCTCGTACCGCATCGCCAAGTAAATTAAAGGTAAGTACCACAAAAACTAGGGATGTCGTAGTGATGAAAAAATAAGTTGGTTCATTCATTACATACTTAATCGAATCTGAAATCAAAAGTCCCCATGAGGCATCTGGAGGTTGAATTCCCAATCCCAAAAATGAGAAAACTGCTTCTGCCGTTAAATATCCTGGGAGCGAAAGTGAGAAGTAAACAATGATGATGCTCCACAAATTTGGCAATATTTCTTTGAAAATAATCCTGGTATTGCTGGCACCTAATGCACGTGCTGCCATCACATAATCTCTTTCCCGAATAGAAAGAACTTGTGATCGGATAACACGGGCCAAGTAGGGCCAGCCGAAGCAAATTAAAATCAGCACTAAATAAAGCATTCGGGCGGTATTGCCCTCAGCTATTCCAGATTTTTCTAATCGCTGCACCATTGGAAGACTTAAGGCCACAATCATAAAAAATGATGGAAAAGCTAACAAGAAATCTATAAAACGACCGATTGTTGAATCAACTCTTCCGCGAAAAAATCCCATAATGATTCCAGCAACAACTCCAATTGCAATTGAGAGAATTGTGGTAATTAATGCAACAAAAAAAGAAATTCGAGCCCCGAAAATTAATCTGGCTAATAAGTCATGCCCAATTCCCGGTTCTATTCCAAGTGGATGAGCCCAACTTATGCCACCAAAATTTCCGATCGGCATTCCGCGACTGCTTAGAGTTTCTGGGAAACGTTCGCGGCCATCTATCCCAAGTAGGCCGCCAATGAATGGAGCTACTACGGTGACAACTACTAAAGTTGCCGAGATGATCAAGGTTGGTAAACCAAAGCGATTGCTTCGGAAACGCCGCCAAGCAAGTTGACGTGGAGTCCGTCCAATTACGCTCGCAACAACCGTTTTGATCGCCCCCTATTAATTAGCCTCCAGCAAGAGTGCTAAAAATACTCACTGGTAACTTGAACGCAAACCTATCGCAAGTGGGTTCTGGCTTCTAGATGAGGAGGAGCCAATACCACTTTGGAATTGCCCGATTTTCATCCCTCATGCGCAGGTGGATAGGCTCAACTGATGGAGCGCGCTAATTGGGGATTTACCCCTTCACATCAATCAGGTCGGGCGCGCCGCGGAATCATCCAAACCCCGCATGGCCAGATCCAAACTCCGGCCTTTATCCCAGTCGGCACCAAAGCAGCGGTTAAATCCTTGCTTCCCGAAACAGTGGGCCAACTCGGCGCCCAGGCAGTTCTATCTAATGCTTACCACCTCTACTTGCAGCCCGGCTCGGCGTTAATTGACCAAGCCGGCGGTTTAGCAAAATTTATGAATTGGAATAGACCAACTTTTACCGACAGCGGTGGCTTTCAAGTTCTATCCCTTGGTGCTGGATTTAAAAAAACATTAGCGATGGATCCTGGTGAATATGAAGCCGATGAAGTTATCGCACCAGATAAATTGCGACTGGCTCACGTGGATGACGATGGAGTAACTTTCAAATCACATCTAGATGGAGCGATGCATAGATTCACCCCTGAAATTTCAATGCAGGTACAACATCAAATCGGTGCTGACATCATGATGGCATTTGATGAGTTAACAACATTGATGAACTCACGTGCTTACCAAGAGATCGCATTAGAACGCACTCGTAAATGGGCGGAACGCTGTATCGCCGAACATCAACGTTTAACAATTGAAAGAGTTGGTAAACCGTATCAAGCGTTATTCGGTGTAATTCAAGGCGCGCAATATGAAGATCTACGCCGTAAGGCATCTAGAGATTTGGCTGCAATGGATTTTGATGGTTTTGGAATTGGTGGCGCGATTGATAAGAGCGCGCTCGGAGAAATTGTTTCGTGGGTAACTGATGAATTACCAGAAGATAAACCGCGTCATTTGCTTGGAATTGGCGAACCTGATGATTTATTTA
>WLKK01000065.1 GCA_009701305.1 Actinomycetota bacterium
ATTCACAGGAGTCCCCACATACCGAAGGATAAAGCTCAATGGCAACAGGAACAGTTAAGTGGTTCAACTCAGAAAAGGGATTTGGTTTCATTGCAGTTGATGGTGGCGGAGCAGATGTTTTCGTTCACTACTCAACTATTCAAGGAAACGGTTACAAGTCACTTAATGAAGGTCAGGCAGTAACTTTTGACATCGTCCAGGGACCAAAAGGTCCACAGGCCGATCAAGTAGTGCCTAGCTAATTAACCGCTAGTTTCTTGCAAGAAGAGCTTTGGATTTATCCAAGGCTCTTCTTCTTTTTTGCAACAGCTTTAACTGGAGATAAATTCTCTCCAACTTTCCACGCATCTAAATAAGGCCATGGATAAAGAGTGCCGCGCCTAATCTTCCAATCCCCTGCTTTTGTAAGCCAAGAAATTCCAAAATGTAAATGTGGAGATGTTCCACGTGCAGAACCAGTAGATCCAACTTTTCCTAATACATCTCCAGCCATCACGCTTGCTCCTGGAACAATTCCATCTGCAACGCTTAATAAATGTGAACCGTAGTAACGCACACCATCTATGCCAATAATTGATACTGATAATCCACCACGGTCTTGGCCTCGGTTATTTTTACTGCTCCAGATATCTTTGAGATTTACATCTTCAACAACTCCATCAATTGGAGCCACAAACGCACAACCTTTTTTAGCCAAAATATCAGTGGCTGGATAATCATGGTGAGCCCGTGCGTATTTCACTGTGCAATCAGCGACTGGAAACACGTAGGTGAAATCTTCCGCTTTTGCTGAAGTGGTGCCGAGTCCGAGCAAGGCAAAGGAGAGGAAAATTGAGATTGATTTGCGCATAATCACCAAGTATTCCTGCTCACAAGTACATATCTATGGAGGTGAACCTCTAAGATTTAGCGTGGGGCGGTAGCTCAGTTGGTTAGAGTATCGCCTGGGAGTTAATCATTTTTGTTTGGTAATCCTGTTTTTTCATTCAAGCCATACTTCAAGGCCAAATCTTGATCAAGCTCGCTTACTCCTAAGGATGCGGCCCATCCTCCATCAACGCAAATACTTTGGCCAGTCAAATACGATGAACGTGGCGAAATTAGAAACTCCACGACCTCTGCGATTTCCGAAGTTTGTCCAATTCTCTTTAGTGGCGTAGTCATCTCAAGCCATTGACGTCGACCCTTAGGATCGGGAGCGTCAACAAAACTCTGTTCCATCGCCTCGCTCATAACCGCACCTGGGGCAACCGAATTAGCTCGTATTCCATATGGGCCGTAAACGACCGCGGCATTTCTGGTTAGAGCGTCGATTGCGGCCTTTGTCATTTCATAAACCGCATGATCCAGATAGGCCCTCCTTCCATGTATGGAGGAGATGTTAACTATTGATCCGTTTACTTTCGAATCTATAAAAGACTTAATTGCTTCGGCACAACCCCACAAGGTTCCAATTTGATTTACCTCTAAAACTTTCATCACATCCGTTTGGTTTTCTGGGAGAGCATGCAATGGAAAAACGCCACTAATGCCAGCGCAATTTACCCATCCAGTTAGAGTTCCAATTTTTGAAGCTTCCGCTACCGATTTTTTATGTGTTTCGCGTAATGAAACATCGCCTACAACGACCGATACAACTGCGCCTTCATTGCGTAATTCTTCAGCCACCGCGTTTAGAGAAATCGAATTCACATCAACAAGTACGAGTGAGTAACCATTCGCCATTTTCTTTGCGATCCCTTTGCCTATCCCTGAGGCCGCACCAGTGATCACTACTACAGGTTGCATAAATTAAACCTTACTCTCTAGTGGAAAATAGCAAAGCAATTCATGCGATTCAGCAATGGAAATTTTTAGCTCTGGGGATTGCTAATTCATTGCCTCAATTGCTTCTCCGACGCGTTCAATTAATTCATCTAGTGCTCCAGGGCCTAGCAAGGTTTGCCAAACTTGGTATCGCCCTCGGTCATACGACTCAGCCGTTGGTACATAAACATAGCCTGGGCCATTAGTGCAGTTGAGAACAAAAATGACTCGGTCAGGGAAACGCGATCTGAGCTCAATTTGAAATTTAGAGTATGCCTCACCCGGATGTGCGACGAATACCGCTTTACCAAATCTCCAAATCCAAACTGGATGCGTCGTTCCAGCCTCGCGGAGATATCCCTCTCGCAATTTCTTTGCGCGCTTAATTCTTACGCTTCGAGCATTCGGATCTATGTTCTTCCAAAGTTCTTCAAGCTGCTCGATGCTAGGAATATCTTTGAGCGGTACTTTCAAATCTAAACGTTGAAATGAATCTGTTGTCTCCGGGATAAACTTTTCTTCACCCCATTCACCTAGTAGCGCTCCTGATTCAACAGTCTTCAAGAACTTAAGCCGAGTTGACGGTGGGAGCATATTTTCGATTACCGACAAAGTTGCAAATCCCAAAACTCGACCATTCTTATCCGCCACTCGTGTATCTCCTGTAAAACCATCGCGAGGCCCTAAGTCTCCTGATGCACCTTGCAAAAAAAGCACTGGTGCGTCGTGTTTACTTTCAATTAAATCCCTTGCTGCCCCAACAAAATCAGGAGATGCCAAGGAGTTATCCCAAGCAAGAGTTGTCGGATGACATGCGTAGTTAATAATGATTCCAATAGTTTTGGAATTTAAGTCAGATATTCGCGCAACAGCAAGAGTGTCATCTGCCGGTTGATTTGGATTAAATGCCACGATATCTTCTGATCCACAAGGTAGATCGCGATTAACTGCAAGGGCACACTTGCCGTATCCCCAGGTAACATCTACTAAAACGCTCTCCGCTAATGCTTGTCGACAAGCCGAAACAATCTCTCCAATTGCAACGCCGTGATATTCGATCGCAGCTTGCCCGCCCTCTAACTCCGCTACATCAGAGGAAGTCGTTGGGCCAGCATGGGTATGCGTTAAATGTAATAGCAGTTGGTTTTCGTTTATTCCGAGCTCTCGAATTATTGCACCTCTTATTAGCAAGTCATCTGTTATGCCCTGCCACCAACCCCAATCAATCGAGACGATAAAATATGACTCTCCATTTTCCGAAAGAATTGCCATTGCGGTGGCAGTGATGTGATTGTGTACCCCTGTCGTCACATGAACCTTCGATGCTCCCCAGTTTTCTGTCCGCGTACCTATTGGAGGATCAATGATTCTTCGAGCGCAACCAGCTCTCATCCTGGTAACTTTTGGAGACCACATTGACTCTTGCGGGAAAAGCTTTCCTTGATTCATTTAATCCTGAATCCCTTCACAAAAGGCTCTTTGTATTCCAAAAACAAGTCCCAGGTGTTTGCCAATTCATCTCTTCACCCTACTCAACTCATTTATCTTTGCAATATGCGTATTCGGCTGCGCAATTAGCAGGTATTTCTGCTCACAAGCACGTATCCATGGAAATGAACCTCTAAGATTTAGCGTGGGGGCGGTAGCTCAGTTGGTTAGAGCCCCGGACTCATAATCCGGTCGTCGTCGGTTCGAGCCCGACCCGCCCCACCAGATTTGATTTAAAATACAACAATTTCCGCACATAATTCTATTTCTTTTTTAACTTCATTTAATTGCTTGGAAATTCTTTCACATGCTTTAGTTAATTGAACAAGTAATCCGGTTCAATTAAATGATGCAAATCAACGCTTGTCTGTAACCTGTAATACAACATTTATTAAAATTAAAAATAATACTTTTAGTTAAAGTCTTGACAACTTTTTTTTTGTACCTCATACTACAAATCACAAAGCTCCCCCATGAAAGAATTGGAGATGAGTATGGAAATTTTTAGAATTCAAAAAACTAAAAGTGTGCACAGAAAATCCAAGATTTCAATAGCCTTGACTTTTCTTATTGTGTCTTTAGTTGGATGCAGTTCGGCAAGTCAAGATAAGGATGCTGCACAATCAGAGAGTGCCCCTGTTGTCGAAGCCCCAGTAATTGGGGGTACCGTCAATATTCTAACTTGGCAAACTGGTGCTTCGGTTGATGCCGCCGTGAAGACTGTTGCAAAGCTTTACGAGAAGACTCACCCTGGTACAACCATTAACGTAACCATTCTTCCTTACGAGCAGTATGAGCAGAAACTGCAACTCGCAATTACCGGTGGGAAAACTCCAGATATTTTTCAAGCAGCCTCGACTGCGTTGCGATTGGTTGAAAGCGGAAAAGTTCTCCGTCTTGATGATCGAATTGCCAACGATCCACTTCTCAGTGATGACAGTAAAGTCCGCACAACAGCATATGATTTAGCAAAGTTTGATGGAACACATGTCGACGCATTTCCGACAGGCACTCTGTGTGGTATGCAACTCTTCTACAACCAAGATCTTTTTGATAAAGCAGGAGTTGCTTATCCGACTGCTACATGGACTTGGGATGACTTTCTTGCAGCTGCACAGAAATTAACCGTTGCAAAAAATGGCAAGACAACTCAGTGGGGTACAACACTTGGATACCTAAGAGGATGGGACGGTGGTTGGCAAGCAATTGCCGCATCGAATGGTATGGGAAGCTTCCTCGATTCAAGCGGTGCTACACCTCGACTAGCAGTTGAACAACCACAGGTTGAGAGTGCATGGCAATTACTTCAAGACCTGATCTACAAATATAAAGTCGCACCAACCCTTAGCACTGAAGAAATTTTCAAGCAGAGTGGAAATTCATTCCAATCAGGGAAAACTGCGATGGTGGTTGATGGCTGCTGGCAAATGGGCCCTTACGATAATGCAATTAAGAATCTAGGAATGATGACCCTTCCTGTTGGTTCTTCGGGACAAAGTGTTGGACCTGTTTGGGGTTCAAACATGATCATCTCTAAAGATAGTAAGAATATAGACACCGCATGGGACTTCTTACGTTGGTGGACAGTGACACAAGATGCCATGGTGCCGTTTGCCAAAACTAGTGCCGCTTGCGGAAGTGCAATTGTTAAGGAATTTGATGCTTTGCTAAATACCCCCTGGGTGAATATTCCTGGTGGTGATGCGTGTGCCAACTCCCTTAACAATGTTAAGAATTTCAGCATCTATACACCAAATTGGGGTGAGGTATACGGGAAAGTCATCGACCCCACTTGGAATACGAAATTACTCGAAGGGAAGATAACGGCAAAAGAGTTTGTAGCTACTTTGAAAACCGAGACGGACGGTAAATTATGAAGGAAAGGCCTAACCAGCCCGCTCCTTTAGATTTTTACCTAAGATCTCTAGATCTCCGAATTAGCTAATAGCCATGAGTCTATGGCAAGAATCGGCTTTTGATGCGATGACTGCAATCGGTCATCGCATCGATCGCGAGCGCGGGGGTCAGCCTTATTTTTGGACAGATCTCATTAGTAAACCTCCTCAGCTTAAGCATCAAAGTTGGGATTACTGCGATATGTCAGGGCGTTGGATTGATGCGTTAATTCGGGGCCGGCTAATGACGGGTTCATCTCTGCACTTGGAAGATGAAGAAATCTTGAAAAAATTTATGCTCTCCCGGGCAGGAGAAGACGGACTCTTTTACAACGAAGCCAAACCAGAATATGGATCAACTTATGCAGCGGATATGTTTTGTCAAAGCCGCGTATTTCTCGGACTGAACACTTGGTTTCAAAATTCAGGCTCTAATGTTGTAGAAGGACACCTCGTTCGACTTTCTAATCGTCTTGCAAATGTAGCTCAATGGGAGGGCAAATACGCTTGGTTCCCTGGTAGCGAATGGCGGGATGACCGATGGCTTGATGCTGATGGAACCATTGCGAAGTTTGATCCCAAGGTGGCATCGGCATTAAAAGCTCCTGGGTATCGAACAACATTGCTGGGTGGATTAGTCGAATACGCAGAGCTACTTGACGATAAAGAAGCCAAACGCTTAGCACTCGGTTTGGCACTAAATTATATTGATCGATCTGGCGCTATTGCCCCTGACGGAAGTTACGTTGGCCACACACATAGTGGTGGTGTACTTCCCACGGTCCTGGGAGTGCTCCGCTGTGGGATCGCACTGGGAGATGAGAATCTTATTAATTGGGCACGAAAAGTTTATGACTTCACAATTACGCAGATCAGTAGCTTCGGCTGGCTTGCAGATGGAATTGGGTTTGCATCAGATTACTTTTGGGGAGATTTTTGTGAAACATGTGGACTCGCAGACTTTATTGAGATCGGTATTTTATTGACCGAGAATAAAATAGGTGATTACTGGAATGTAGTAGAACGTTGTGCACGCAATCAATTGCTTGAAAATCAAATTAAGGATGTCAAAGGCTTATTTAATGGGCCAGTTTCAGAAAACCTTGTCGCAGCGACAATTGGTAGTTTCGCTTGCTGTGCGCTTCCAAATAGTTACCTTGGTTGGGATCAAGGTTTAGAAGGTTGCTGCATAGGAAGCGGGATCCGAGCCATCTATTTATTCTGGCGCCACGGCGTGAAAGACGATGGCCAAAAATTAATTATTAATGTTCCTATCTCCAGAGAAACCGAGATTGCGCACGTATATAGCGATGATCCCTTTGTTGGGTTACTCCGCATAGTAATGCGTCGTTCAGGATCAGTTGATTTGCGGAAGCCCTTTGGAAACTCTGGACCGATCAGAATCACAGTAAACTCAAAAGAATCAAGTAATTTAGGCGAAGGGGAATGGTTTTATCTTACGGGACTAGCTGCAGGCGATGAAATAATAATGAAGTACGGGCTCCCTGAGTCAAAAGAAAAAACTGTAATTGCTGGCAAATCTTATGACCTGTCATGGCGAGGCAGGACTGTCATGGAGATAAATCCCCCAGGTAAAATTTGTTTAACTTATCAAAGAAGTAATTATCTTCAATCAAATAAATCAAAGCCAGATAAAGTCTTTGCAGCAGAGTATCGCGAGAAATTATTACCATGGTAGCTTTGCAAGCCAAGAAGAGAAAAATTAGTCTAGGTAAATATTTTGACTTTCCGCTTCATACTCCACTACGTGCCCGGACACGTGAAGCTATTGCTGGATACATTTTTGTAGCTCCCGCAATAATAGGTTTTGTAATTTTGGTTGCTGTACCTATAGCTGCATCTTTTGCACTTAGTTTTACAAACTTTGACATGATAAATACCCCAAAGTTTATTGGCGCAGATAATTATCAAACCATGATGCATGATCCTCTTTTTTGGCAATCATTAAAAGTAATTGCTATCTCGGCTTTTGTTGGCCTGCCTCTAAACCTAGTTTTATCTCTCACGCTTGCCGTTTTACTTAATCACCAAGTCAGAAGTATCGCGGTATGGCGCACGATTTATTATTTACCAACTGTTGTGGCACCAGCAAGTATTGCAGTTCTTTGGGTTTGGATTCTTAATCCTGAATTTGGCGTTATAAACGGAGCCTTGCGCTCAATAAATATTGAAGGTCCAAATTGGTTGGGAGATAGTCACACAGCCTTGGGCTCTTTAATCGTTGTCAATTTGTGGGCTATTGGTTCGAATGTCATCATCTACCTAGCTGGTTTACAGGGAATCCCAACTGAACTTTATGAAGCTGCAGCTGTTGATGGCGCTTGGGGTTGGAAAAGTTTTCGCTATATCACATTGCCGTTGTTGACTCCAGTAATTTTCTTTACTCTTGTTTTAGGATTAATTTATTCGTGGCAGTGGTTTAGTGAGCCTTTCGTAATGACGAGAGGTGGCCCGGATAACAGCACTTTAACTTATTTACTTTATGCATATCGGAATGCATTTGTGTATTTTAAAATGGGATATGCGCTGTCATTAGTTTGGGTTATGTTTGCAATAGTGCTAATTCTTACTATTTTTGTATTCAGATCTAGTTCACACTGGGTTTACTACGAAAACCAAGAAGGGATGTGATTTCGTGATAACAACTTCACGCAAACGAAGGCGCACAAAAAATTTCA